>DASYAJ010000099.1:0-5894 GCA_036501405.1 Kapaibacterium sp. (SeqCode) | reverse complement strand
CTGGAAAGTATATTCCTCCCGGGGAAGTAGATTCATTCTTTGTGCGATTTACACCTTCAACAAATGGAGTAGAAAGAGACACCATTCGTATCGACGGAGGCACCGAACATTATCTACTACTTCAAGATAGTGGCGGCGCTGCCGTAATTTCCGGAAGCGGCAGCGCGCCCGTCACACCAGTTGGAAGCACCTCATCCGCTTTTGAAGTTCAGATTTGCAATACCGGCACATGCGAGTGGACGCCGGGCACGCCGATCGTTCAACCTCCTTTTACGTATGTAAGCGGTGGATTAATGCCATTAGATCCGGGTGGATGTGAAGATCTTACCTTCACCTTTTCGCCCACGTCGGATGGATTTTTTACCAGTACCGTTCAGTTCCCAAATGCGTCAGGCATCGCTATCCCTTCGCCCAATATTATTATTTCAGGACAAACCACTGCGGAGGATGTTGCAGAAAACACCAAAATAATTCCGGGACATAACTTCCCAAATCCATTCTTGTCCGAAACGCTATTCCCGCATCTTTCCGGTTCCCTAAAACTCTTCAACGAGTGTGGGAATGAAATGACCGTCTCGTATTCCCAAACAGCGGACGGCATCCTGCTCGAACGCGGCGCACTTCTGGCAGGCATTTATTTTTACCGCATTTCGAAAGGCGAGGATGGGACTGTTGCGCAAGGTTCCATCGTTGTGACGAACTGAACTATCTCATTCCTGTGAAGTACGAAATGTCATTCCCGCGTATGCGGGAATCCAGCGTTATCCTTGCTCTACTGTTGTTGTTTACCTGGATACTCGGCAATCCAGCGTTTTCTCAAACGCCGAAAACAGATTCCGCGACCGCGCTTTCCATCGCCGAAGCGTCGCTCGCACCGGCAACGGCAATTGGCGCAATCATTCTGCTGAACCAGGAAGCATTCTGGAAGTATTCGAAAGAAGTTCCATTCCATGTTTCAAACGATCCTCCCTATGCGATGCACATCGATAAGTTCTCGCATTTTTATGGTTCCGCAATCGGTTCGGACGGGATCGGCTATGCGTATCGCGTTGCCGGCGTTTCGGATGAAGCTTCGCGCTGGCTCGGCGCGGGACTTACATTCGCGGCCGGCATTGCCATTGAAATGGAAGATGCGCGGCACGGCGATGATCCGGAGTATGGCTTTTCGTTCGGCGACCTCGGCGGCGATATTCTGGGCTCATCGCTTCCGCTGCTCCGATATTACTTCCCAGTTTTTAATCGCTTGCAACCCAAGCTGAGTGTCTGGCCCTCCGCAGCATACAAAACAGGAATTTATAAGACCATCGCGGACGATTACGAAAGCCAGTATTACTGGCTCTCGTTCGATCTTCACGATGTGACTCCGCTTCCGGCCTGGCTGAATGTAGCCTTCGGTTTCAGCGCGGAAAATTTGCTGCGTCCCTCGAACGGTCTCGGCTATCAAACGCCCTCGCCAAATGGAATTCCCTATACCGATATTTATTTCGGGCCGGATATTAATTTGAAAGGTATTCCAATCAAGGGAAGGTTTTGGGAGGGACTGACAAGCGTGCTTAGCTATGTACGCATTCCATTGCCCTGTCTTCAATTTTATCCAAGAACGAAGTTTTGGTGGCTTCGATAGTGTTGTTACACCAATGAAAAAATCGTTCACGGGAAAGCTTCGTGCGCTTGACGATCCTGGCAGTGCAAATTTAGGTTGGCGCGTTGTCGATGTGCCGTTCGATGTAAAGAAAACGTTCGGCAAAGGAGGCCGGTTGCCCGTGCGCGGAGAGGTAAACGGGTTTGCATTCCGCACATCGATTTTCCCGCGAAAGGAGGGAAAACATTACCTGCTGATGAATAAGAAAATGCAGCAAGGTGCGAATGCCACCTCGCTCGGCGCGAAGCTGACGCTTACGATCGAGCACGATGTCGCGAAGCGGACGGTCCAAATTCCAACAGTATTAAAAGACGCGTTCGAGCAGGACAAAGAATTGCTCGCCTATTTTTCATCCCTCAATTATTCGACACGAAAATTCATGGTCGATATGATCGAGTCACCGAAAAGCTCAGTATCGAAAAGGCGTCAAGCTGAACGCATCGCAGAAATAGTTCTCGAAATGATGGAAGGCGAGCGAACACCGCCGCCGATTCTCGAAGCGGAATTTGTTCGCAATCCAAAAACACGGAAGGGATGGGAAAAAATGACTGTCTCGCAGAAGCGCGGACACTTATGGGGAATCTTTTATTATCGAAATCCTGTGTCCCGAATGAAGCGATTGAAAAAAGCCATCGATGAAATGGTGAAGTATTCCGAAAAATAGTTATCGTTCCCGCACTCCGCCGGCGATATTGTGCTCCTCTTTTTTGATATTCTGAAGCTGGCCTGCGTAGGTCGGGCTGAAGTAATGCGTTCGCGTTCCATCCCGGCGCGCGACAAAAAAGAGATAGTTGGTCTCCGCCGGATAAACAGCGGCATAAATCGTCGCGTAGCTCGGATTGTTAATTGGTCCCGGCGGAAGGCCTGTTTTCAAATAAGTATTGTAAGGAGTGGGTGTCAGAATATCGGCATGGTCGATTGCGCGATCGAGTTGTAAGCCATACTGCACGGTGGGGTCGGCCTGTAATTTCATCCCGATCTTGAAGCGATTTTCATAGACGCCGGCAATGAGATATTTCTCCTGCGGATTTTTCGTTTCGCCTTCGACAATCGAAGCGAAGGTCAGTACCTGATAAGGCGAAAGTCCTCTCGCCCGCGCGGCATCCAGCACGCTGTCGGGAACTTCCTGATGAAAACGCGTCACCAGCGCTTGCACTAATGTTCGCGCGGTAAGCGGGTAAAGCCACTTGTAATCGTCCGGATAAAGATAGCCTTCCGCACTTTGCGCTTCTGCGGGCAGTCCAAGCCAGTGGAGATAGGCTGTATCAGTAGCCGCTCGAATAAAATCGACCTTATTAATTCCCAAGCTTGCATCGGCTTCTTCGGCAACATCTTTCAGACGGAATCCTTCCAAAATGCCGAGTTGAAATACGATCTGGTATTTCGTTCCGACAATGTCCTGGAGGAGCTGGTAATTCGAAAGTCCATAATGGATCTGGAATGTACCGCCGTGAATTTTATGTCCCGCACGAATGAGTTTCGCTGCGGCTCGAAATGTAATTTCGCTCCGAATCATCCCTTGCGATTTCAACGAATCGGCAAGCTGCGCCATCGATGCGTTCTCTGGAACGATAAGCATCGTTTCTTTCGGCAGTTGCGGATTCGCCTTGGTGATATCGGGGTTTGTCAGAAAAAAAAGTCCATAAAGCGCTGCCAGCAGCACCGCTGACGGTGTCAGAATCCAAAAGAAAAAGCGTTTTTTCGAGTGGGTCTTTACGAGATGATAGATGCGTTTCATTTTTTGAAAAGTAAACGCACAAGTATCAAGCCCCAGCAAGGACACCTGCGGTAACAATTCGGTGAATATTGATTCTCAAAAGTGAGAACGTAAGGCGCGCAGATTTATGAAATAAAATAAAAAAGAGACCTTCCTTTCGGAAGGTCTCTTTTCACAATTTCAACGATACCTCGAAGAACTACTTTTTTTCGAAAAACTAATTGCTTTAAAAGCCCTGAATCTCAATTGCCGCGTGGCGTATGGAGTCCCGCATTTCGGAGATGACCTATCATCCGTTCAAAATACGGTCCGCGCGCGAGGCAGCGAATGTAACGATTCCTGTTTTCATAATTGAGTCTCGAAGTGTCAATGATCTTGTTATGCCTTAATTACCTTCGAATCGTGTGCCAAAAGCTCAGGACCGACGCCAAAAAAATTTCAGAAACTTTTGACAATCGAAAACGGTGTCTCAGAACAAATCACGCGATGGACCAAAAGTTTGTCGTATTTTCGAAGCATGGAAATGGAAACGGTGGCACCAAATCGGACAATAGGCGGGAACTCACGGGAGCGGCTGCTCGATCGTTTTCGGCGCGTCCGCAAAACAACGGAATGGATTTGCGAACCGCTCGCGACCGAAGACACTATTATTCAAACGTCTGTGGAATGCTCGCCAACAAAATGGCAGCTGGCGCATGTCACCTGGTTTTTCGAGACCTTTGTGCTCCTGCAGCATTCAAAAGGTTACCGCGCATTTCATTCGAAGTACAATTACCTTTTTAATTCCTACTATAATACCATTGGCGATCGCACGCCACGCGATCTTCGTGGATTGATTTCTCGTCCTAGACTTCAGGACGTATGGGATTATCGGGTTCATGTAGAACAGGCAATGGAACAGTTCCTAAAGGATGTCAGCGAAAACATTTTTCAAGCGGTCGAGCCAATCGTTACACTCGGAATCAATCATGAGCAGCAGCATCAAGAACTAATGGTCACCGATGTGAAGACCGTGCTCGCGATGAACCCGCTTCGGCCGATCTATCGCGCGCGCGAGATTATTTCGCAGCCTGTTTGCGATCTTCATTGGATTGGCTTCAATGAGGGACTCTATGAATTCGGCAATCCCCCTCCTTTTCAAGGAGGGGGTCAGGGGGTGATCGATTTTTATTTTGATAACGAAGGTCCGCGGCACCGGCAATATCTCCATAAATTCGCGCTTGCTCATCGACTTATTACGAATGGTGAATTCAAGGAGTTCATTGCGGATGGTGGCTATCGAAATCCTGTGCTGTGGCTCTCGGAAGGATTTTCAAAAGGGGTCGAACAAGAATGGAATGCTCCGAAATATTGGGAGCGTGTGGACGGTAATTGGTGTGCAATGACATTGCAGGGATTCCGCCCTATAGAAGATTCGGAACCTGTTACCCACATCAGCCATTTCGAAGCCGATGCGTATGCCACTTGGGCTGGCGTGCGGCTGCCAACAGAATTCGAATGGGAACTTGCTGCGAAGGGCATTCCGATCGATGGGAATTTCCTTGACGATGGGAATTTTCATCCTGTGTCGCACACTTTAATTTGCGACCCGAATGAAGAATCGCAAACGAAAGTTTGCGCTACACAGATGTTTGGCGATGCTTGGGAGTGGACACGTAGCGCATACCTTCCTTATCCTGGCTTTACGGTGGTGGGTGGCGCGTTGGGAGAATACAATGGGAAGTTTATGTCGAATCAAATGGTTTTGCGCGGCGGTTCGTGCGTAACACCACAGGATCATATTCGCGCCACCTATCGTAATTTCTTCCCATCGGATGCGCGCTGGCAGTTTAGCGGTATTCGGCTTGCAAAAGATTTATAATACAAATGAGCATCATTCGAAGCATCGAAGGTTTCCATCCCCGGTCACCACATAAATTTCGGGAATCCCATCGCCATTGAAATCGGCCGCGATCGGAGAACCCATTGCACTCCCGGTTTCAATTTCATTCACGATTGCAAAATCGGTTCCATTCCATCCGATGACGATAAGTCTTCCCTCGCTTGTTCCCAAAAGGAAATGGGAACCACATGTAAGCACGTCGGTTGCGATAGCCTGAAGATCGATCGATACACGAAGGATTCCAGTGCTGTAATCGTAAATACGAAACGTTCCATCCGCATGAGGCTGCCCGAGCTCGAGCTTTCCATCGCCATCCAGATCGGCAATGCCGGGAAGTTTATAGAGCACATCGCCATACACCGCGCGGTTCCACCATTTGTCTATACCATTTTCCGCGATCACTCCAAAGCCGCCGAGACAACCGGCAACGATAACTTCATCTTGATGCACGATGGGAGTTCCATACGCCGTGAAAGGATCGTCGATGGAAGAATGCGTGGAGAGCGATTGCTCTTTTAGTCCCATCGCAGCTTTCATCGCTTCGGCGGTATATTCGGTCAAAACTTTTTGCGGCCGGAAAAGCGTTCCCGATTCAAGATCGAGATAACAGAGGGTATCCTTCGCGCAAAAAATTGCTATTCCCCCCGCCTTTT
>DASYAJ010000098.1:0-15469 GCA_036501405.1 Kapaibacterium sp. (SeqCode) | reverse complement strand
ACGACCTAAGCGGACGAAAAGGGCCGTTCGTGACGGTCAACTGCGGCGCGATTCCGGAAGGACTGATCGAATCGGAACTCTTTGGGCATGAAAAAGGCGCGTTCACCGGCGCAACAAACCAGCGCAAAGGATTTTTCGAAGCCGCGCAGGAGGGAACGCTTTTCCTGGATGAAATTGGTGATATGCCGCTCGCGCTGCAAGTGAAGCTGCTGCGCGCGCTCGAAACAGGAACATTTACCCGCGTCGGTTCGACCACGCTGCAAAAAACGAATGCGCGCATTGTCGCGGCAACGAACCGCGATTTGGAACGCGATGTCCGCGCCGGGACCTTTCGCTCCGATCTCTATTACCGGCTTCGCGCGGTGATGCTCCGCATCCCACCGCTCCGCAATCGGCGCGAGGATATTCCCTTCCTGATCGAAGCGATGCTGGACGAATTCGTTCACAAGCACCGCATTGTTGGTCCCGATGGCAAACCGCGAATGCCACAGATCGCGCCCGACGCCATTCAGCTCCTCATCGATCACGAGTGGCGCGGGAACATTCGGGAACTTCGCAATACGCTCGAACAGCTTGTTGTGCTGGTCTGCTCCGTGCAATCGTTGGATGGCGTCTGCCGCATTTCAGCACAGGACATCGAGCGCGCGCTTTCTTCCAGCATTTTGGGTTCCAGTGCATCGGGATGGGACGGTGCGAGATCGGAACGTCCGCTGCCTGCTGCTTCGGTCACACGGGAGAATCCAGCCACGGAGCGGGAACTGATTTACCGCGCGCTGATCGAACTTCGCGCCGATCTCGCCGAAGTGAAGGAACTTCTTCGCCAGAAAGAGGTCGCACCCGTTGCTACGAACACGCTTGCACTACCGGCTCGAACGGAGGAAATTAAAACATTGCAGCAACTCGAAAACGAGGAAATCCAAAAGTCGCTCAATCGTTACGATGGGAACCGTCGCAACGCCGCTCATGCACTTGGCATTAGCGAACGATCCCTCTACCGCAAACTGAAGGAGATGGGAATTGAGTAAGCCTTTCCGCTTTCCTCTCGCTTTTTTCCTTTTCATCGCAGCTCTTTTTTCTGGCTGCTACTCCTTCACGGGCGCGAGCATTCCCGCTTATCTTCACACGATCGGCATTCCAAATGTCGAAGATAATTCCGGCTTCGGTCAATCGGCAATTCCGCAAAATCTCACCAATCAGCTTATTCAAAAATTTACCAGCGATGGATCGTTCCGCGTCGCCACGCCCACAAGCGCCGATGCCCGGCTTGAAGTTTCGATCCCCGCCAATGGTGTGATCGATGAACCGGTGAACGTCAACGCGAACCAGATCGTCACGACGAAACAGGTTACCTTGCGAGCACACGCAATTTATACCGATCAAAAAAAACAAAAGCAATTTTGGGAACGAGATTTTACGGAGACCGCACAATACCAGATTGCCGGTGGTCTCGGAGCACAGCAAAGCGCCCTCGTCCAAGCCGAGCAAAACCTTTCGCAGGATATTCTAATCGCCGTAATCTCGAATTGGTAGGAAAGATTTATCGCACTCTTTTATGGCTGGAATAGTTAACCGTTGAATACATTTTTTACCGTGAATTTTCGAACTTATTTTTTTCTTATTCCCGTTCTCGCGCTGCTGGCGTGGAACTGCGGTTCCTCAAGCGATGAACTGACAAAAACCCCCGTCTTAGGCACAGGCGATCAGCTCTTTGCACAAGGCAAAGCGTCCTTCACAAAAGAGGATTATCCCGAAGCGATCCGCTATTTCGAAGAGGTCCGCGTGCAAGCCCCTGCATCCTCCATCGCGGCCGAAGCGACGTATCTCGAAGCGTTGTCGCGGTTCAATCAGGAGTCCTACGCCGGAGCCGCTGTCGATTTCCGGGCCGTACATCGGAACTATCCCACCTCGCCCTTTGCGGAACGGGCCGAATATATGGTCGGCGAAAGTTATTATCAAATTTCTCCCCGTCCGGAACTCGATCAATCGTACACGATTCTTGCGCTTTCGGAGTTCCAAAACTTTTTGCACGATTATCCCGGCGGAAGTTCGGCTGCAGGCTCGTCGATCTCGCATTTAACGACCATCATCGATAGTGCCCAGGCGCGTGTGCTCGAAATTCGAACACGGCTTGCACAGAAATATCTACTTGCCGCCCAGCTCTACGATAAACTGGAAGACAGGAAAGCAGAAACGGTTTATCTTCGCCGCGTACTCGATAATTATTACGATACCCCGCCTGCCATCGAGGCGGAATTGCGGCTCGCCGAAGTAAATTTTCAACGCAAGAAGCTGGATGATGCTCGGAACGATTTGGATGCCTTCGATTCGAAATATCTCCCGCAGGCAACAGCTTCCCAACGCAGCCGCGCGCAAAGACTTCATGCCCAACTCACTCCGGTGCCGCAATAATGGCTGAACGCACATTTCTCAACCAAAGAAAAACTCCCTCGGCATCGTCCGTCGAGCTAACGGAACTCGTGCTTCCGAACGATACGAATCAGCTTGGGAATCTTCTCGGCGGACGCCTCATGCACTGGGTCGATATTGCCGCCGCGCTTGCCGCCCAAAAGCATTGCAATCGTATTTCCGTCACAGCCAGCGTCGATGAAATGAGCTTTCTGCGTCCTGTAAAATTGGGGCAAGTCGTCCGGTTGCGCGCCATGGTGAACCGCGCGTTTCATACCTCGATGGAAGTGGGTGTCCATGTGGATGTCGAAGATTTTCGCACCGGCGATATTCGGCATGTCAGCTCTGCGTATCTCACGTTCGTCGCGATCGACGAGATTGGCCATGCTGTTTCCGTTCCTGAACTCCATCCCGAAACAGACGAAGAAAAAGACCGCTACATCGCCGCAGAAGCTCGCCGCGCCCATCGCCTGAAAATGCGAGAACAAACCGCACGGTAATATCGTGGAACCGCTCACCATCACGCTTGGCCGGGTCGAAAAACGCTTTACGCAGCGTCCTGTTTTCAAACCGGTATCGTTCGAAAGTTCCTCTTCCGAAATTATTGCCATCACCGGCGCGAATGGAGCGGGCAAAAGTACACTCCTCAAAATCATTGCCGGCGTGCTTGCACCCACAAAAGGCTCCTGTGAATGGACAGTAGAAAGGAAAAAATTAGATCCCGATGCGATTCGCATTCGCATGGGATATGCTGCGCCCTATTTGGAACTTTACGGTGAATTAACCGCCGTCGAACACATGCAATTCGTCGCCGAGATGAAAGGGATACCCCTCTCGAATGCACGGGATCTTCTCGAAAAATTCGGTCTCGATCCTGCCATTACGCAAAGCGATCGCCGGCTTCGCGCCTATAGTTCCGGTATGAAACAGCGCGTTCGTTCCGCAATGGCTTTTGCTTGTTCGCCTTCGGTGCTTTTTCTCGATGAGCCGACTTCAAATCTTGACGAAGTTGGAACATTCGCACTGCTCGCGCAAGCAACAGAAGCCGCCCAAAATGGAGCGATTGTTTTCATTGCCACAAACGATGAACGGGAACGAAGTTTAGCTCATCGGGAAATTCATTTGGAATCAGCCTGATGCAGTTTTCCCTCGAAAAAATCGATTCGGCAACAAAAGCTCGTGCCGGACTGCTCACCACCGCGCATGGCGAAATCGCAACACCAGCCTTTATGCCGGTGGGAACGAATGCGACCGTCAAAACGCTCACCGCACATCAGGTATGGGAAACAGGTGCGCGCATGGTCCTGGCCAATGCCTATCATCTCTATCTTCGTCCGGGAACCAACATCATCGCGCAGGCGGGCGGCTTGCATCGATTCGCGAATTGGCCTGGAAGTATTCTCACCGATTCTGGGGGCTATCAGGTCTATTCTCTCGGTGCGTTGCGGAACATTACCGATGATGGCGTTCATTTCAAAAGCCATCTGGATGGCTCCGCGCATTTATTTACCCCCGAAAAAGTGATCGACATCGAACGCGCTTTGGGACCCGATATTATGATGGTCTTCGACGAATGCCCGCCTTCGAATGCCGAACGAAAAGTGGTCGAGCAGGCAGTCCGTCGAACGCTCGCTTGGGCCGATCGGGCGATGGAACGATTTTCGGCAACGACGCCACAGCACGGATATAACCAATCCCTTTTTCTCATCGTCCAGGGAGGAACATTGCGCGATCTGCGCGAACAGTGCGCTGAAAAATTGGTCTCGATGAATGCGGAAGGCTACGCCATCGGCGGGCTTGCCGTCGGGGAACCGAATGCTGTGATGTATGAAGTCACCGATTGGGTGACGGACATTCTTCCCGCTCAAAAACCGCGCTATCTCATGGGGGTGGGAACTCCAATCGATCTTCTCGAATCCATTTCTCGCGGGATCGATATGTTCGATTGCGTTTTGCCGACGCGCAATGCCCGGAACGGCCAGCTCTTTACTCGCGATGGTAAAATCAATCTCCGCAATGCCAAATGGAAAACCGATTTTTCGCCGGTCGATCCCGAAACGAGTTCCTTCGCTTCGCAACATTTTTCCAAAGCCTATCTTGCCCATCTCTTCAATGCGAAAGAAATTTTAGGACTCACCTTGGCCACGATGCATAACGTCGCTTTTTATGAAGCGCTGGTACGCGAAGCGCGGGAAAACATTCTGGCTGGAACATTTCTGGGGTGGAAGCGGGAATTTATTGCCCGGTTCAACGGCAAGTCAACAGACGCTTGAGACTTCCTTGAAATTCATCAATCGTTCCACACATCGCTCCATCGAAGTGATTTGCATCAAGTCCGAGCGAACTTTCGAGCCGCCATGCAGTTCCCGTAAATAGCCGGCGTAATGCTTACGGAACGCGAAAACGCCGCGCTGCTCGCCGCGCACTTCGCAGGAGTGCTGCAAATGCTCCACGCAAAGTTCCACCCGTTCCGCAATCGTCGGTAGTGCGTAGGTTCCCGACTTCCTCAGTTCCAAAACTTGCTTAAAGATAAAAGGATTATTAATCGCCCCACGCGCGATCATCACGCCATCGCAGCCCGTTTCCTGAAACGCGCGCTCAGCATCTTCAGGAGTCTTCACATCTCCATTCAAAAAGACCGGGATCGAAACCACCTGCTTAATTTTCGGAATCCAAGACCAAGCGGCTTCCCCATTATGTCCCTGCGAACGCGTTCGGCAATGGATCGTCAGCGCTTTCGCTCCCGCTTGTTCCAGCATCGGCGCGATATTCAAAATATTGATCGATTCGTGGTCCCAGCCAAGCCGTGTTTTCACCGTCACGGGAAGTTTTACCGCATCGACAACCGCGCGGACCATTTTTTCCATCCGCCGAGGGTCTTTCAAAAGGCCAGCTCCCGCGCCATGCCCGACCACATTCTTCACCCAGCATCCGCAATTGATGTCGATAAAATCGGGTTCCGCTGCTTCGGAAATAATTGCAGCTTCGCGCATTACATCCGGATCGCCGCCATAAATCTGGATTGCAACCGGCCGTTCTTCCGGCGAAGTGACCAGCTTCTTCACCGATTTCGCCGCCTGTCGAATCAGCGCTTCGCTCGAAATAAACTCGGTATACACCGCGTCAGCACCGGATTTGCGCATGATGAGCCGGAATGAAACATCCGTTACGTCCTCCATTGGCGCGAGCAGCAGCAACTTTTCGCCCAGCGATATCTCTCCGATCTTCACCATAGAATTGCCATAACCGCTGCCGCCTGCATTTAGATTCGCTCCCAAAGAAAATAGCATGTTTTGTAACACGAACAGCTCATTTCCCGTTAAATCGGGACTTCTCGCTTCCTATCTTAGCAAATCCAAATAATTATTTATCGCTCATGCGCCGTTTTCTCCTTGCATTCGTTTTTCTATGTATGGCATTGCCCGTTTTCGCTCAATCGGCGGAAACCGCTGACAACCACCCCCGATGGATGCGCTATCCTGCCATTTCGCCGGATGGCAACACGATTGCCTTCGAATATCAGGGCGATATTTACACGGTTCCCACAAGCGGCGGACACGCAACCGCGATCGTGACCCATGTGGCATACGATTTTTCGCCGGTTTGGTCGCCCGATGGGAAATGGATCGCTTATGCAAGCGACCGCAATGGCAATTTCGATGTCTTTATCGTTCCCTCCCTTGGCGGCCTTTCGAAACAGCTTACCGTGCACACGGCGAATGAAGTTCCAGTCAGCTTTTCGCCAAATGGGGATTCGGTCTTCTTTACCGCTTCGCGCGGTATGGACGCGGACGATGCGCAGTTCCCAACTGGATTTCTTCCACAGCTCTATGAAGTATCGGTGAATGCCGGCGAGCCCCGGCAAGTTTTGACCACACCGGCGCTCCATGCCCAGCCCGACAGGAACGGTTCCCGCTTGCTCTATGAAGATTTAAAAGGCTACGAAAACCAATGGCGCAAGCACGAAATGGCTTCCGTCGCGCACGATATTTGGATTTACGATGTGGCTTCGAAGCAGCACACCAAACTGACAAGCTTTATTGGCGAGGACCGCAATCCGGTTTGGTCTCCCGATTACTCGAATGTTTATTATCTCTGCGAAAAAAGTGGCTCGTTCAATGTATGGGAACTGCCGGTTGCGCATCCGGAGGATACGAAGCAGATCACATCCTTCGAAAAACATCCGGTTCGTTTTTTGAGCGTCGCCCAAAATGGAACGCTTGCCTTCGGCTTCAATGGAGATATTTTTACCATGCCAAGTGGAAACGGAACGCCGCAGAAACTTTCCATCGACATTACGCCGACCGATAAATCGAATTCGACGAATTTCCAAACACTCACTTCCGGCGCAACGGAATTTGCGGTTTCACCGAATGGGAAGGAATTTGCCTTCGTTGTGCGAGGTGATATTTTTGTCGCCTCGATGGACTACGACGTCACCAAACGAATCACGAACACGCCGGAACAGGAACGAAATGTCTCGTTCAGTCCCGATGGCCGCTCGTTGCTGTACGCGGGCGAGCGCGACAATTCATGGAAAATTTATCAAACGACAATCGAGCATAAGAACGAACCCTATTTCTATGCTGCAACAACGCTGAAAGAAGAACCGCTCGTCTCGACGGAGCGGGAAGCGTTCCAGCCGCACTATTCGCCCGATGGGAAGGAAGTCGCCTATCTCGAAGAGCGGACGAACTTGAAGGTCATCAATCTCAAGACGAAGGAGATTCGTACTATCATGGATTCAACCCATAATTATTCCTACACCGACGGCGATCAGTGGTATCAATGGTCGCCCGATAGCAAATGGTTCCTTGTCACGTTTTATGACAATAATCGCTGGTCGAGCGAGGTAGGATTGATCGATGCCGCAGGAAAAGGACCGATCCATAATCTCACGCAAAGCGGGTTCGACGATAATGGGCCGCGGTGGTCGAAAGATGGAACGATGTTGTACTGGTTTTCGGGTCGCGAAGGTCTTCACACGCGTGGCGCCAATAGCGGCGGCGAACAGGATGTCTATGGCATGTTCTTCACGCAGGCAGCCTACGACAAATTCAAAATGACACCAGAAGAATACGCGCTGACGAAAGGAGAATCTGGGAGCGATACATCTTCCGATATAAAAAAGAAAGAAACGAAAGATTCCACGCATGCGAAAAAACCAATTTCGCCTATTACGATTGATCTGAAAAATATCGAGGACCGTACGGCGCGGCTAACGATTAATTCCTCACGCATGTCAGACGCCGTGCTTTCCAACAATGCGGATCGCCTTTTCTACATTACATCGTACCCAAAAGGCAGCGCGCTCTGGGTCCATATTTTTCGAGATGGTACCACCAAAATGCTGACCAAACTCGATGGCGGCGGTGGGGAACTTGTAATGGATGAGGACGGGAAAAATCTCTATGTTCTCAGCGGCGGCAATATCACTCGTGTCGATACCAGTTCCGGGACCGAGAAGCATATTGGCTACAAAGCGGGAATGGAACTGAATAGTCCCGCCGAGCGCGCTTATATGTTCGAGCATGTCTGGCGGCAAGCGGAGAAAAAGTTTTACGTTGAAAACATGAACGGCGTCGATTGGGCCTTTTACAAAAAGAACTACGAACAGTTCCTGCCCTTCATTAATAACAATTATGATTTTGCCGAGATGTTGAGCGAGATGCTTGGGGAACTGAATGCCTCACATACAGGCTCCGGCTATCGAGCGCCGAACCCGGAACAGCACGCCACGGCTTCGCTCGGCGCGTTTTTCGATAATCATTATGCAGGCAAAGGCATTCGCATTCAGGAAATTATCGAACGCGGGCCACTCGATATTTCCTCATCGAAAATTCGTAATGGTGATCTGATTCTGAAAATCGATGGCAATGAAATTACGCCCACCGTCGATTACAATCTCTATCTCGATCGCAAGGCCGGTAAACCAACGCTACTTTCGATGCTAAACCCCAGGAACGATTCCATGTGGGAAGAAACGGTGAAGCCGATCGCGCAGGGCAATCTCGATGAGTTACTTTATCAGCGGTGGATCAAATCGCGGCGCCTGGAAGTCGATAGCCTTTCGCATGGTACGATCGGCTATGTCGATATTCGGAGTATGGGCGATGAAAGTTACCGTCACGCGTTTTCGGAAATTTTAGGCCGAGAGTACAATAAAAAAGCGCTCATTGTCGATACACGCTTCAATGGCGGCGGCTGGCTGCATGACGATCTGGCGAATCTGCTCAACGGGAAGGAATATGTCCGCTTCTCGCCCCGCCATCAAAATCTCGGCATCGAACCGCAGGACAAATGGACGAAACCCTCCGTCGTGCTCGTCGGCGAAAGCAATTATAGCGACGCTTCGTTCTTTCCTTATGCCTATCGCGCACTGGGAATCGGAAAGATCATCGGAATGCCCGTTCCGGGAACTGCAACGGCCGTTTGGTGGGAAACTTTACAAGACAATACACTCTACTTCGGCATTCCAGAGGTGGGAACGATCGACATGCAAGGTCATTATCTGGAAGGCCAGCAGCTTACACCCGATTATGTCGTGTCGAACGATCCTGCATCGCTCGCCAACGGACGGGATTTGCAACTCGAAAAAGCGGTGGACGTGCTGATGAAGCAGGAATAAGTTATTTAGAAAAATAGATTATTCCATCGCCTGTTCGAGCGCAGCCGTGAGCGTTTCAAGTTCCATCGCAGTGCGGTCGAGATCGCGGCGTTCGTTTTCTTTCGCGTGCGCTTCTTGCTCCGCAAAGTTCAGTGCGGAAAGCACCGCAAGCGTGGTCGTCGATTGTGCGGGAAGTTTTGTCTGCAACTCACGGAGCTGCGCATCGACATCTTGCGCGAGTTGCTGCGTGAGCGATTCGTCGTTCGAGCGGAGCGGATATTCGGCTCCCAGAATGGTAACTTTTACTGTCTGCGCCATGACTTTACTTCTCCTCCGATGCTAATGCTTTTTCTTCCAGCGATGCGACTTGATTGAGCAGCACCTCGATGGCGTGCGCCGCGCTTTCGCGATCTTCCTGCGTGAAATGGAGCACAAATTGTGCGTTTCTTCGCTCATTATCGTAGACGTTTGCGCGTAAGGTATCTCGTTCCGACGTAACATTTCCCAATCGTTGTTCCAGCTGCGTTGTTTTTTCCTTCCATTCATTCAATTCAGCTTGCCAGGTTTGATCCATTGCTTGCTGATTTTGAAGCACAACCCCTCGTTCCGCCAATTCCACTTCGAGCAGCGAGACTTTCACATGCTGTTCGTTTAGCAATCGTTCCGAATCCTGTAATTGGCTCTGAAGCTCGGTGAATGTCTTCGCGCGTTCCTCATTTTCGCTCTTCAAACTTTCGAGGAGCGAGGCGCGCTGATCGAAGTTCTGCCGCTCCTGCGCGAATAAATGTTCGAGATCTTTCAGCCGCTGTTCCAGCGCTCGCTTTTCATCTTTCAGGTGCAGGATTCGTTCCGAGGCATCGCGGGCCGCGCGTTCGAGCCGCGAGCTTGCACGGGCAAGACGCTCGCGGCTGAGCGTCAGAACCACTTCGCGGGATTCGGTTGGAGTCACCTGAGCGAAAAATTAAGATGGAAAAATGAAGAATGAAAATAAATCTATTGTCGCAACCGGGCATGAAAACTGGATTCCAATTGCGCGAGGATATGAACCATTAGTTCGTCCACTTCGTGCTCTTCGAGCGTTCGCTCGTCGGCACGAAAAAGAAGATGGAACGCAAGGCTCCGTTCATGCGCCTGCTTCATTTCCTTGGATTGAAATTGATCGAAGAGCGAAACCGATCGCAAAATTTTTTGTGGCGCAGTGTTGCGAATATTCGAAATTACTGTCGATACGGTAACCGTGTCCGACATCACAATCGCAATGTCGCGTTCGATGGAGGGATATTTCGGCAGTGGCTCGATCGCGGCCGGCTTCTCGCGCTGTTCGCGTACCAACTTCATCAGTCCCGCATGATAGAATAGCGCGAGCCACACATCGTTCCGAAGATCGTAAGACTTTGTGATCGCCGGTGCAAGGCGTCCGACATGTGCCAACGGACCTCCATTGGCTACGATGCGTAACGCCTGCTCACCATCGAAAAAGGATTGAGCACCTGGTGCATATTCATAATTCCGAACGCCCAGCCGGTCAAGGAACCGTTCCGTAATTCCTTTCATCAACAAAAGGTCGGCCGGAATGGCCGCAGTGTTATAAGGATTTTTAGGTTCCTGAATCCCGGAGATCAAAATACCAATCTCCATTCCTTCCATGACCTGTCCCAATCGCTGCGGCTGTGTCGCATAATGGAAAATATTGCCGATCTCGAACAGCCGTAATCCTTCCGCGCCGAAGCGTTCGCTGACATGCGCTGCTTCGAGCAGGTTGATCGCCATGTTCGTCCGCATCCGGCCACGCTCCAGATTCAGCGGATTAATCAGTTCTACAGGATGCGGATGAAACTGCAGCGCATTCTTTTCGCTCACGAGCGGATCCGAAACACACTCGCTCACGCCAAGTGCAAGCAATGTATCCCTTACCAGCGTTTCAAATTCTCGCGGACGAAGTGGTTCCCGCATCCCCGTCAGCGGCGCGCGCTCGAAGGTGCTCGTGGGAATGGCGTCATAGCCCACGATGCGCGCGATTTCTTCGATGGCGTCCTCTTCGCGCTCCAAATCTACGCGGTATGATGGCGATGTGAGTCTCCAACAGTCGCTCGCGGCGTTCGTAATTCCAATTTCCAGCCGCTTGAATATTTCCTGCATTCGCGCGTCGGGGATTGACATCCCCAGCAGCATATTCGCGCGTGCGGGACGGAAAGAAAATTCTCTTTTCGTAACTTTTTTCGGATATGCGTCTATGAAGCCGTCCACTATTTCCCCCTCCGCAAGTTCTGCGATGAGCTGCGCGGCGCGTTCGGCCGCCCATTGCACATTATCGAAATCGGTGCCGCGTTCGAAGCGATAGGCGGCGTCGCTTGAAATTCCGAGTTGTTTTGCGGTACGTCGAATGGAAGCGGGAAGGAAGTAGGCAGATTCGATCAGTACGTTTTTCGTGGACTCCCGAATTTCGGAATTTTCTCCTCCCATCACGCCTGCTATACCGAGCGGCTTTTTGCCATCGGTGATGAGAAGCGCATCGGGCGGCAACTTTCGTTTTTTGCTATCGAGTGTGGTATATTCTTCTGCAAAACCAGCGGCTGTCCGAACAACAATTTGGTCGCCATCCACTGCATCGAAATCGAAAGCATGGAGCGGATGACCGCATTCCATCAAAACGAAATTTGTGATATCGACCACATTATTGATTGGCCGCAGTCCCGCTGCTTCGAGCTTTCGCTTCATCCATTCCGGGGAAGGTTTGATCGTAACATTTCGTACTAATTTCGCAACATAACGCGGGCAAAGTTCCGGCTGTGGAAGCGAGATTTTTACCTCGTTCGAAATTTCTCCTCCTTCTTTGGCAATCGAGACAGATGGCAATGTAAGCGACGCGCCGGTGATTGCGCGAATTTCTCGCGCAATGCCGATGTGACTCAGGCAATCGGCGCGGTTCGGAGTAATGCCCACTTCGAAGATTGTATCGCGAAGATGAAGCGCGTCCGCCAATGGAACCCCAATGGCAAGATGCTCCGGCAGTTCCCAAATGCCCTCGTGATGCTCAGACATTCCGAGTTCCCGCTCCGAACAGAGCATCCCTTCGCTCGATTCTCCTCGGATTTTTGCTTTTTTGATGATCATCCCTTCGCCAAGATCGGCGCCAATGGTTGCAACAGCAACCTTGAGTCCTGCTCGCACATTCGGCGCGCCACAGACAATGCCGAGCGGCTCGCTATTGCCAATCGAAACGCGTGTGAGCCGCAGCTTATCCGCATTTGGATGCGGTACGACATCGAGCACTTCGCCCACGAATACTTTATCCCATTTTTCGCCGGTGCGCTCGATGGCATCGATTTCGAGGCCGAGCATCGTCAGCCGCTCCGCTAGTTCTTCGGACGAAAAGGAAATGGAAATGTACTCCGCAAGCCAATTCAGGGAAATTCGCATTGCCCAAACTAACGAAATTTAGGGCGGAACGTTTACCGTCCACTTCCTTTTATTGTGGTTTTATATCTCCAAGCCCCCCATAGACATGGTTGAAACCGACTGTACGCTCGACATCCAGGCGATCCGAAAACACTTTCCGGCGATTACGAAAGGCCGAATCGTAACCAATAATGCGGCCAGCACGCAGGCGCCGAAAAAATTGGCGGAGCTTTATCGCGAGCTTTCGCCCGATTACGAGAATGTCCATCGCGGGCAGTCCAATGCATCGCGCGCGATGACGACGCTTTTCGAATCGGCGTACGATACGATTGCGGCTTTCATCGGAGCGCCATCCGCAAAAAATATCGCGCTTTATCGCAATACCACCGAGGCCCATAATGCCGTGATGTATTCGCTCATGACGGAATTTCGCGATGGCGATAACATCGTCACGACGATGATGGAGCATAATTCGAATTACGTTCCCTGGTATGCGATGTGCCGCGAAATCCTGCCGAAGTTCGGTGTGAACGTCGAATACCGTATCGTGAATTTCGATCCCGAAACGGGCGAACTCGATATGGAGCATTTTGCTTCGCTGGTCGATCGCCGAACGAAGCTTGTTGCCGCGAGCGGCGCCTCGAATTTCTTCGGAACGAAAAATCCGATCCGGGAAATACGGGACATTGCGAATGCAAGTGGATACGAGCAGCCAATGGGCGAACGAAAATCGTATCTTCTCATCGACGGTGCACAATTGGTTCCGAGTACTTACATCAATGTCGAATCGCTGGATGTCGATTTCCTTTCGTTTTCGTTCCATAAGATTCTGGCGCCGTTTGGTATGGGAGTGCTGTATGGCAGAGAAGAATTGCTGCGCTCTATGCGGCCATTCCTCTACGGTGGCGATATGGTCGCGGGGCTTCCCGGTTCTGTGACGCCGACGCAAGTCCGTTACAATGAGCTTCCCTGGAAGTTCAGCGCGGGAACTCCTAACATTCTCGGAGCGATCGTCAGCGCGCAGGCATTGCGCATTCTGTTGGACTTGGCACTTTCCCCCGAGGAAGACCGGTACTTCATGACCGCGAAGCCAATCGAACGCAGCGATGTCCGAGAAGCGATGGAGCGCATTACGTTTTACAACAGCTCTCTTACGGAACGAGCATTGGAGCGAATCTCCGCGATACCCGGCATTACAATCTATGGCCCCAGGGATGCACGGAAACGGACGTCTTTGGTGGCATTCAATGTCGAAGGCCGCTCTCCCTTCGATCTTGCCGACGCGTTAAATGAGTTTGGAGTGGAGTCTCGTGCTGGGTGTCATTGTGCAGGGCTGGCACACCAAAGTCTTCTCATTCCTGCAAGTTGCCGCGTCAGCTTCTATCTTTACAATACCATAGAAGAAGTGGAAACGGTCGCGCACATCTTAGAGAAGATTGTTAGAGAAGGAATTTACGCCAAAACTCCTTCCCTTTCGAACGCGCTGGCTACGAGTTAATTATTTTAACTGGTAGGACTTCAGCACGTAGCTATCGGATGATGTTTGCGTCTGCTGCTGAAACGTCGATGGGTCCAAACTCACACTGGTATTCGCATCGATCCGCTTCGGATAATAAGTGATCTGAGGCGAGTACCAGATTGTCGCAGTCTGTGTCGTGTTTTCCACCGTTAGGCCGGAAGCAGTCGCGTTAAGAGTAATCGTTAAGGATCCCTCTTCACAGGTAAAGCTATGTCCGGCAGCGGTAACAGTCGCCGGGCCAATATCTTTTCCCGTTGCCGTAACCACGGCATTAATAGGCAGCGGAAAACCGGGGAAACTAATGGTCGTGTCGAGCAGTGTTGTATTCGTGGTAACCTTACTTCCGATCGGGATCGTGAGCCACACACCGCCAACCCCAATCTGGCTGAGATCGAAATAGGAAGAAAGATCGCCATTCGACTCGATATGATAATACGCAAGCCCTTGATTTTTGTCCTGGACTTCAAGCACCGGAGTCTTTCCCGCATAGGCGAGTGAATTGCTAAGAACCAAATACGACGAATCCGTTGGCCTGCTGGAAACACCGTTCGTATCGATGGACACAAATGTATAGGTGAAGCTGCTTCCGGTGCCAGGGGCCGTCGGCGCAGCCTGACCGGTTGCAGAAAATGCGATTGCCGTCACGCCGCTGGTGGTTCCCACCGAGTAGTGCAAAGAATCGGTCGCACTGCCTACTCCCGCCTGCGAAGGATTATATTGAACGTGAACGGTAATTCCGGCTTGCGGGGCGATCTCCATGGAGTTCGTGAAATTCGTGTCCCGCAGTTCGAACGAAGAGAGCATGGCCGAAGAAATCGTCAAAACGGAATTGCCCGTATTGACAAGATTGATGGTGGTATCATGCCACTGACCAACCGGAATGGAACCGAAATCGATTGTAGCTGGAATGGCAACAAGCGTTCCACCGGAACCGCTCGGTCCTCCAGCGCCATTAGCTTCGAGCGTAACGAAAGCGGTATAGCTTTTTCCTTGCACGTTATAGCGGATCGAATCGAGCGCTGAAAGCACCTTTGCCGATGGCGTAAACTGAAGATGGATATCGTGAAAATGGTCCGGTGCGATGGAAAGTGGAACCGAAAAATTCGAGTCCCGAAGCGCGGTCGATGAAACGCCATCGCCGGTGAACGTGAGCGAATCGATTCCATCGTCGTACAGACGCACCATCGTATCGTGCGACTGACCGACCGCAATGGAACCGAAATTGAACGTATCGGGTACGAGAACTAACCCGCCTCCCGCTCCATTACCGCCGGAACCAGACGGCGACGAAGGTGAAGTGGACGAAGCGCAGCCACTCCATACGGCGGCCAAGAGCACGAAGGAAAAAATGTAGTAAAAATAACGATGGGTCATAAGCGAGTAAATTTTATTGCCTGTGAAAGCTGATCACGTTAATTTTCGTTCCGCCCCGCAGATTTGAAAACAAAATGCCTCGAAAGGATCATTCGCAATTTATTAGAATTGTTCCAAAAACCGGTAGTCGTTATCGTAGAGATCGCGAATATCGCTGATGCCAT
>DASYAJ010000097.1:0-1839 GCA_036501405.1 Kapaibacterium sp. (SeqCode) | reverse complement strand
CGTTCCTGACCGTAGAAGTCAATGGCAAGTTTTACAGCTACAATCCGAATGGCGGCAAAATCGGGCCGAGTGGAAATCCGCAGCCGATCGACTTTACGCTCTTCAATCCGGCGACGCGGAAAGTGGGCGATACTGTCAGTTGTGTCTGGAAAGAACAGGGTTTCGATATCGAGCAGGACGTGTATCCGGTTGCGTTTACGAGCAGCGGAGTGATCGTCCTTCGTGTGAAGATCATCAATCACGGACCGATGCCGTTGAATGCACAAGCGCAGTATTTGCTCGATAACGATAATTCAAGCCCGGGAGGACAAGACGGCCAAGATAACCCGTTCATGCTGGACCGTTACGGCTTCATTCGCAATTGGAACGATTGCCCGCCGAACCCGGTGCCGAGCTTTTATCTCGCGTTTCAGAATAACCCCGATTCGCTCAATGTCGGTACGGTCGGCATCGGCTACGAGAACGATTCCTTTCCTCCACGACCGCTCGGCCTTCTTCCGCTTGCTTCGATCGAGTTCGGTAATTGGCCCGACCAGCAATACTACACCTGGGGCAACCCGAACGGCTCCGACCGATCTCCGGTCCTAACCGACGAAGCGGCGCTCATGATGGGAAGCCCGATGATTGCGACCGCGTACCTTCCCGGCGAGAGCGATAGCGTGACCGAAATTTTCCGCACGGCATACGGAACGCCAGAATGGTGTTACGATCATGGGCAAATCGTCGGCTTTGCGCTTTATCCGCATCATATTACATGGGATCCGGTCGCGATGAATTATACTCCGAATCCGTTCCAGGTCGAGACCTTCCTCTTCCCGATCAATCCCGGTGGCGCAAGTGGCGTAACAATCCGGCAAACAGTCGATGATCCCGTTCGCATCGTTAGCCCGAAAGCAGTAGGCCCGAAGGATACGACGCAAGTCCAGACGGTTGGAACGATCTACGGTGGAGGCTTTTCCGATGTGCATTGGTTCGATTCGGTGATTGTCGAGCCTTCCGGCTGCACGGCTTCGATTCCGGTCAATATCGATTTCGATGTACGGGCGTCCGGCATCGATACAGTGTTCTACAATCCATGGAGTTGTACGATGTCGGTCGATTGCGCGCACCCCGATACATCGGCTCCCGGCTTCCAGAATTCGTTCTTCGGCTGCGATTCCGTTCAGTTCGATACGGTTACGGCATTCGATAACCGCGCGTTCGATCTCGGGTTGCAGGACATAACCTATAGCTCGCCCGATCTGAACGCATCGCAATATGCCGTGACGATCACTCCGGCGCCACCGTACCAATGTATCTCGACTCCGGTAAAGGTCGTCGTGCAACAGATCGATACATTCCAGAGTGGGCACGTCATCTTCCAATTCACCGACTGCGCCGATAATCTGAGCCGCGATACGATTTGCTTCACGGCGCACCCTCCGGTTCCCGATGGAACCGCGCCGCAGTTCTTCTCGAAAACCCCGACGATCAATTGCCACAGCCAGTGTACCGATTGGAATGTAACCGATACGCAAAAGTCCGCGACGAGCATCGATCGCGGTATCGATTCCGTCGTTATTGTTACTTCTACCAACATGACGGTGAGCGGCATTCCTGCCGGTGGAAAATTCCCGCCCGCTACGCTTATGGCCACGCTCCACATCTGTGTGACCGATTCATTGCAAAGCGGTTCCATCGTCCTGCGTGCCAATGACACGACGCATAACTTTTCGTTCGATACGGTAAGCTATTGCACCACGCCGGACGCCACAGCGCCGATCATCACCAATTCGGCTTTCGATCAAGCCGCAAGCGCGTGGCATATTGACGTTACCGATAGCCAGGCGTGGGACCGCG
>DASYAJ010000096.1:0-2736 GCA_036501405.1 Kapaibacterium sp. (SeqCode) | reverse complement strand
TTACGCGCGGGAACTGATGGAACTCTTCACGCTCGGCCTCTTCGATCCGAAGACTGGCAAGCCGAATTACACCGAAGCGGACATTCAAAATTCCGCCCGCGCGCTCACGGGATGGATGCCATCGCTCATTGCTCCCTTTGTCGGGCAATTCAATATCTCGCTCCATGACTCGACGAGTAAAACCTTTTTAGGCCAGACCGGTGACTTCGCGCTTTCCGATATCGTGAACATCATTTTCGATCAGGGAACTCCATCCGGCTATACAGCCGCGTATTGGGTCTGCCAAAAAATATATCAGGAGTTCGTTTATTTCGTGCCGAACACGAGTGTGATCGACGCGATGGCGAACATCATGCTAAAAAATAGTTTTGCGATCGCGCCCGTGATGCAGGCACTGCTTTCGAGCGCCCATTTCTACGATAATTCGGTTATTGGCGCGCAGATTAAAAGCCCGGTGACTTATGTCGGCACACTCGTACGCGAGTTCGCGATGACGTATCCTGCGTTCGATCCGACCGAGCCATTCGTTCTTAGTACCGACGCGACAGGCATCAATACGTATAGCGATCCAAACCCGACACTCACGCTTCTTACGGCAATCTGCAACCAACAGGGCCAGGAACTTTTGAATCCGCCAAATGTCAAAGGATGGCCCGGCGGCGAGACCTGGCTTTCGGCCGGATCGTTTGAAAATCGGGAGCTCTACAGCGCCTATATGACGGGCGATCTTTTGGATGGCAACACCATTAACGGCGTCACCTACAACCTTGCATTCCATCCCGTTCAATATAGGGGGCAAATCACGAACAGTTCGACGATGAACGAAGGGCAGCTTTTTTCCGCGCTGGAAACTGTATCGCTGCCGGTCGCGCTCAAATCCGGTGGGTTAGAAGCGGGCACTCTTACACCAGACCCAAGCGCCACGGATGACCTGAACGATAATGCTGTGCCGAAATTCGCGGTGGCACTCACGCAATTACCGGAATTTCAACTTTTTTAATTTAGGAATTTTAGGAACATTTATCCTTTTCGCTTATGAAACGTCGCGATTTTCTTAAAACAGGATTCAAGTTCGGCGTAGCCGCCAATGCGCTGCCGATCATGCTTGGCGGCTCGTCCGTCCGCGCGCTGGGGCGTTCGCCGCTTCGGAGCGCGCTCGAAGTGACGAGTGGCGCGAACAACAACGTGCTCGTCATCATCCAGCTTCAGGGCGGCAACGATGGGCTGAATTGCGTCGTGCCCTATACTGACTCGAACTATGCCCCCGGCAGCGTAACTTCCCTGCGTCCGACGCTCGGTCTGACGCTCAAAGCGAGTAGCAATGCAAACGGGCAGGGCGGCGATTTGCTTCCCATTAACAGTTCCTTAGCGTTCCATTGGGCGATGAGCGGATTTTCCACACTATTCACTGACAATAAAATGGCGCTCGTCCAGAACGTCGGTTACCCGAACCCGATCCTCTCGCATTTTCGCGGCACCGATGTTTGGAACACCGCGACCGATAGTGGTTTTTATGCGAGCTCCGGCTGGGTGGGAAGGTATCTTTCCCAGCAATACGGCTTGCCACAAACGACCACAGGGAGCTGGCCTTACGCGCTCGAATTTGGGAGTTCGCTGAGCGATCTCTTCCTTGCCGATAGCGGAGGAATGGGCATCGCCATTAATTCCATCCCTTCGAATGGCTCACCCGGTGGGAACAATTACGATCCGATCGACACATCGAGCTCTTATACGCAGTACAATACGGAACTGGCATTCGTCCGCACGATCCAGCTCGAGTCCGAAATTTATTCGGCGACCATTGCGGGCCGAAGCGTGAAGACGAATAAGACAACGTACCCAACGAGCACTCTGGCTACGCAGCTTGCAGGCATTGCTCAGATTATTGCTACGCAAGCGGCTGCTGGGAATATGGAGACGAAAATTTATCTCGTTACGCAAGGCAGCTACGATACGCACTCCACGCAGATTAGCCGGCAGTCGAGCTTGCTGACCGACCTTGCCGCAGCGGTGCTGGCATTCCAGCAGGACATCGAAGCGATGGGTGTGGCCGATAACGTTGCGATGATGACTTATTCCGAATTCGGACGCCGCCCGAAAGAGAATGGTTCCGGCACCGACCATGGCACTGCCGCGCCGCATTTTATTATCGGAACGAATGTCAATGCCGGAATTTATGGATCGAATCCGAACCTCGATCCATCGGTGCTCTCCGGTGGGAACCCGAGTGGGAACATGACCTTCGACGCAAACTACGATTTCCGCAATGTCTATGCGACCGTGATGAACGAATGGCTCATGGCCGGTAGCAGCGCTTCCGATGTCAATACGGCGATTGGAGACGTGCTGACGCAAAACGGGAATGAAACCTATTCCGGTACGACGACGTGGAACTCGAATCTCGGCTTCTTCAAAGGTTCCGCACAGCAATCGGTGCCGAATGGCTACACGCCGGGCCTGATGCTGATGCAGAATTATCCGAATCCCGTTACAGCTTCCACAACCATCGACTATACGCTCGATGTCGCAGGGCCGGTGGAGCTGGGCGTGTTTTCGAGTACGGGTATTGAAATCGCGCGGCCCGTGGAAGGATGGCAAGTTGCTGGAAACCAGCAACTCACCTTTGACGCGAGCAAGCTCGCAAGCGGAACCTATTTTTACCGCTTAAAAACCGGTTCTGGCACGCTGACACACCCGATGATCGTAACGCATTAACATCGAGCATTACGCGCCTTT
>DASYAJ010000095.1:0-4362 GCA_036501405.1 Kapaibacterium sp. (SeqCode) | reverse complement strand
CGTCCATGTTCTCATCGAGCAATTTGGATGTCGCCTTAATTGCAAGATCGGATACTTCCGAACGAAGTTGGCGGAGTGCGTGCTGGGTATCGCGCTCGATTTCGGCGCGGGCCTGCACCAGCATTCTATCGGCTTCGGCTTTCGCTTTTTCGACGAGATCGCGGCGCATCTGCTCGGCATACGCGCGACCTTCTCGCAGCGCGACTTGCACTTCTTCTTCGGCTTTGGCGCGTTCTTTTTTATTTTCGGCGATAAGGCGCTCGGCGTCCGCGCGGGCTTGTTCTGCGCGCGAAAGAGAATCCGAAATCGCCTGTTCGCGTGTTTTCAACGACGCGAGCAGCGGCTTCCATGCTACTTTCGCTAAGATTGCGAGCAGCAGAAGGAAAATGATGAAGGTCCAAATGATTAGACCTGGATTGATTGAAAGCATAATAATTGTGGTGCAAACGTTCGTTTGCAACGCTCTAAATGGATGCAAACGAACGTTTGCATCACATTCATTACTTCGTCGCGAGAATAATGCAGATAACGAGGGCGAAGAGCGCGATACCTTCGATGAGCGCCGCGCCGATGATCATCGTCGTACGAAGACCGCCGGACATTTCGGGCTGGCGCGCCTGCGATTCGATCGCCGAGGCGACGAGCTTGCCGATACCTTGTCCCGCACCGAGCACTGCGACACCCGCGCCGATACCTGCTCCTAAAAATGCTAATCCTGCTGGATTCATGTTCGTCTTTCCTTTTCTGAGTTTGAGTTACGAGTTACAAATGAAGTTAAAACTTTTTTTCTTATCCGTGCGACGTGGCAACCAAGTGATCGCCATCGGGCGCATGAGGCAAGTCGTGGTCATGCACATGTTCGTCATGCGCGGAATGCGCCATCATGCCGATAAAGAGCGCGGATAGGATCGTAAAAATGTAGGCTTGCAGCGTTGCAACGAAAATTTCGAGCAGATAAACAAAGATCGCGAACGGAACGGTCACGAAGAAACCGATGATAATCGAATGAAATAACAGCGCGAGACAGATCAGCGAAATGATAATAATATGTCCGGCCGTCATATTCGCGAAAAGACGAATGCAGAGCGCAAACGGCTTCGTGAAAATCCCCATAAACTCGATCGGGACCATGATCGCGAGCAGGAGTGCTTTCATCACGATGGAAAGTTCCATTTCGTGAAGTCCGGCCGTCAAGTGGAGCAGGAATGTTTTAATGCCCATCGTCCAAATGCCGATCACTTGCGTGATCACGAAGGTGCAGATGGCGAGCGCCGCCGTCACCTCGACGGAGCTTGTCGGCGTGTGGGCCCAAGGCAGAAGTCCCGTCAGGTTCGCCAATAAAATGAAAAAGAAGATCGTCAGGAAATAGGGAAGCAATCTCGAACCGTAAGGCTCGGCAATGTTTGGCGCGACAATATCGTCACGCACGAAGATAATTAGCACCTCGAAAAGATTTCGTAGGCCCGACGGAATGAGCGATTTCTTCGCCCTCGATGCGGCAATTGCGCCGAGAATGGCGAGCAAAACACCGGCAAAACCAAGAAAAAAGAGATTCGAGGTAATCGAAAGATCCAGCCCGATCGGCTTCCCGTCTATCCGCAATGCCGCGCCTTTTTCGGTCAGAGGAGACGTACCAATGAGCTGCTGCGGGTCGAATTTCGGATCGACATTCGTCGTGTAAACGCCGCTTTCTTTCAACGACTCCACACTGGCATAGACATGCAGCGAACCATGATCGAAAAAGATATAAGGCAGCGGCAGTTCGCCAAACGGCATGAAATCGACCGTATGGTGATTGCCAAGCTCGCGGAAACCCTCGTTAAAATAATTCGGCTTTGCTGCTCCCTGAGGAATAGCAGTTGCAGAGGCATTCGCCGGGGTCTGGGTCAAGATGGTGTCGGTCGCAGCCATTATTGCCCGATCAGCTTTCCTTTATTGTGGATGTAAGCGATTTCGATCGTGAGATACGAAAAATAAGTCGCGAGCAAGCCGATAATCACGCCGGCGGGATTCATCTTCAAAATCAGGTAGCCGACGCAAAATGCCAGCAGAAGATTGAACATGCGGAGCACCAAGCTCATGAGCGAGACCATCATGAACATCATATTCGGTTGCTCGAAGGCCCATTCGGTAATGAGAAAGCTGACAAAACTCGTCACGACCGGCAGCGACATTCCAAAATAGCAGGCTTTCATAAAAGCCGGGCTTGCAAAGAAATACATGAGGACAGAGCCAACGAAGAGCAGCCCGCCCGTCATGAGAAAATATCGCTGGATAAAATAGCGGCTGGCTTCCTGGCTCAATAGATGTTCAGCGGCGCTGCGGGAAGCATTGCTGCGAGCGGCAGAAGGCGGGGCCGGCAGAACAGCGGCGGCCGATGTCGTCGTTGGAGGTGCCGGTTGAGGACTCAAGTTATAATCGCCTTTCGAATAATGGGTTATGGGGAATTGCTTTCAGGCGCGTTTACGCCAAAATTCCCCGATTGTTACCGAAATGTTGAATGAAATCGCGCTCGAAACCTGGTATTTTTATACCACATCCTCGCGTCACATTCGCGTAGCGCGCTCCAAATGCTTTTCATCGCACTTTCGTTTCAGTTTTCCCTAATTTTCGATCTTCTTTTTTCTGCAACCCTATCACGGTGACGATAAAATAGGTGAGACTCGAAACCACCCCAAACGAAGTGAAAATAATCATCCAAAGCGAGCCGCTGTGGAAATGATGATCGAGCCAATACCCAATCCCGAAAAACGCGAGAATGGTGATGACGAGCTGAATGCCGAGCGTCATATAAGGCCCGGTTTCCTGGAGGGCCTTTTGCTGTTCGAGCATTTCGCGCCGCGCGCGAGAGGGGATGTTTTCTGGCATTAAATCAGGTTGGGACGAATAATAGGACCGAAATGCGGCATTAAACGAGTTCGTGAACGTTAATATCGATGCCATCGATGACAAGCAACTCAGCGCCATGCCGAATTCCGAGCAAGATCCATCCTTCCAACGCGCCTCGGAGATCTTTTTTCGTTTCAGACAAGCTCATTTCATTAGCATACACACCCCGGCATTCTGCAATTTCGCCATAATACGAATTATCATCCGGCAGGATTTCGTATTTGGCGTGTCGCATCGCGGCTTCGATGTATTCGGTTAGCATACAGAAGCCAACGGCAGGGACGGAAAGGAAGTTCTGCTATGCCACCGTGGGCCGCCGGTCGAACTCATCGCTCAATCTTCCGAGCGCAATCGCCCCCAGGCAAAGACCCAGATCGCGGAGCGCCACATCGTAATAGCCTGGCAATAATAAGAGATTGACGATAATTCCCACTAACCAGAGCGCCACAATATACGCTCCTATTCGCGGACGGAAAAGAACAAGTAGCCCCGCAACAATTTCGATGACGCCGACCACTTCCATCGTTGCATGCACCGAGAGCGGCGAAATGCTGGCGTAAGCACCAGAAAGATATTTATCCCAGTTTGTGAGGAGATGAAAGAATTTATCGATTCCCGCCAGAATCGGCGCAAGGGTGAAGGCCACATGCAGGATTTGATACGCGCCATAAGCTGGCCCGCTGACCGTGTGGGTGATCGTCGTTGTCGTGGTGCGTTGTGGAACCGTAAAAGCCATAAAATTTCGTGTAATAATAGGCTAAACCATTCCTCAAATTCAGTGCCGATGGGAACTCAACTACTCCTGCAATCTCATTTCGATGTTTTGAAGCTCGACAGTTCGATGGTTCGAGGCGGCTCAAGTGTTTAGCACATAGTTCAGCAGATCCACATTCTGCGGCGCGTGCAGCTTTCGAGCGTGCGCTCCCTTGCCCACGAATCGTAGGAATAATAATATTGAAGAAGTTCGAGCATGATATTTAAAAAGCGCGGAGCTGAGGCTCCGCGCTTTTAAGAAGGAGTTGGAATTTTTTATTTCACGACCTGAAACGATCGCGAGAGCGACTGATCGCCGCTCGTCAGTCGATAGACATACATTCCCGTCGGAAGCTGCGAACAATCGAGCGCGACAAGGTGCCGACCGGCACTTTCGTATTCGCTCACGGGCTGCGCGACAAGATGGCCGGCAACGTCATAAACCGAAAGCGTTGCATAGCCCGATACGCTCAGCGAATAGGTGATCTTCGTCGAGCTTGCCGAAACGAGCGGGTTCGGATAATTCTGGTCGAGCGACATCGCCGCATTTTGAGACGCAGCAACCGCATCGCTCGGCGCGAAATCATTCGAAAATTGGAGGTTGTCGATTTCCATCGTCGTACCGATATTGGTGGTGCTGGTGTACGCACCTGGAATGGAAATGGTAATCAAAGCAGAATCGGGGATGCCGGTCTTATCCCAATAGATCGGGAATGAGAA
>DASYAJ010000094.1:0-2202 GCA_036501405.1 Kapaibacterium sp. (SeqCode) | reverse complement strand
CTTTTTTGTAGTTTGTTTGCCGCTGACCTCCTCCCGCGCATCGACAACGCCTTGCGGCTGTCGATTGGGTCTGAACTCAGACAAGCATACGGTTTTATGGCAAGCAGACCTTCAAAATGAAATCTACTCACCGCAGTTTGGCTTTTTCAAGCCCTTTTGCCCGGTTTGAGGCACCGGACCCTCTGCCGCGCTTCGAGGACGAGGCATATTTATGTGGCCTCCCTCTTTTTTGCGCGTGACGGAAACCGAGAACCGTTTCGAATAATTCCACTTTAACCCATCGCCATTCAATAATTATTTTTTTTCAACGAAAAAACCCTCCTTTCTTCGAAAGGAAGGTTCAATAATGAAGAAGGACGAAATTTCTTCAATAATTCACTGTGATCGTATTCGCGCTCGTGTTCAGCATAACGCTATAACTCTTGAGCGGTGAAGATGCAGGGCCATTCACCACCTGCCCCTGCAAATTAAATCGCGAGCCATGACACCCGCAATAAATCGAGCCATTACTTGGCGAATTCACCTGACAGCCCTCGTGCGTGCAGAGCATCGAGAGTGCGGTATAATTCATAGCCGATTGCCGAATGACCAGAATCGGTGTACCATCCGGCTTGACCGTTTGATCGAGAAGATATTGACCATTCGTTGTGAGCGAAGAAATGTCGATCGATCTTGTGCCATGCGTGACCGTAACGCTGGTAGAACTCGAGCAGCTCGCCAGGATTTCCGCGAGCATTCCCGAAAGCGAGGCCGCGCCGAGCACAATCCCCGTCCGCTTCAAAAATTCCCGGCGACCCACTTCGGTTTCGAGAGAAAAAATTCGTGTCAGTTCTAAGTTCGGACTTTCTAAATTCGGCATTCGAGAGATTTCCAATGTATCGTTTTCTTTCATCCTTTATTCTTTGTCGTAATGAGATGCATGTATGACCATAAGACACACTGTGTCCCATTTTTGTAACTCCAACTCCATGCCACCCATCACAATGATTAAATTCTAACACGACATCGTTCGTCACTATCGCTCTTCGACGGCGCGCAGAACTTCATCGCCCATCGTGGAATGAACCACAATCGTATAAATTCCCGCAGCCTTCGGAAGCATTAGTTCGGACGGAACGGATGCGCTCAGCGGCACAACGAACGTTCCCTCATTCGTTCCGAGCATATCGTAAATTTCGATGGTGGTTACGTCCGCATCCACATTCGAAGTGAGATAAACGCTGCCGCTCGTTGGATTGGGAACGATGGTGAACGCCGGTTTTATTCCTAAATGAATAAGCTGCGAAAGAATCGGGATGGCGCAGCCTGAAAGCGTCGTGATGGTGCTCGTTACCGGAGTTAGAAGAGAATACTCGCACGGAGAAGTTTGCGTCAGCACCGTGAGCGAGTCAAATGTTGCGTGTGCTGACGAATTCGAATCGTTGAAGACATTGAACTTCGCATAGCCAATAATGGAATCCGAAATCGCTCGCGAAATCGAAAGCATCGAGCGCCGGTAGCTGCTATCGCCCGGAATATCCAGCCGCATACCCGTCGGAGAAAACGAGCCGAGATACTGGACCGAGCCATCGTAATGCAGTATGAGTGTCACATCCTCCGGCTTTTCTAATCCGCTAATCGTAATGGGAACGGAAACCGTGCCGCCGAGGGTGTCGGTCTTTACATCGGAAGTCGAAAGACTCAAAGCATTGGGCGCGCTGGCGACGTAACCGGCAAGCGATACGGTATCGCGCGAACCATCGTCGAGCGTGAGAACTAATTGTGCATTTTGATTCCCTTGCTTGATTCCATGGAGTGTAACTAAGATCGAATCATACGAAAGATTGTTGGCTTCGAAGCTCGCTGAATCTCCACCAATGATCGAGAAAGAGGAGACGGATGGAGACAAGCATCCCCACCTGCTGAATTGCAGCGAACGAGTGAGGCTATCGCAAAAAACGGTATCCGCTTGAAAGAGCGTGGCGGGCGATGCCGAAAACTGTTTGGGAACCGGGCTGCCGCCGCTGTTCAGAGTGCGCCACACACTTCCGCCGGTATCGAGTACAAGTACGATATTATTATCGGCGGCGGCAATGGTGCGGGTATCGAAGGATTCTAACGGTCCTCCGATATTTTTCCATGTAATTCCACCATCGGTAGATCGGGAGACGCCAATGCCTGATGTTGTTGTTATAGTTCCCTCAATCGGAGCTGCTCCGGTAT
>DASYAJ010000093.1:0-3396 GCA_036501405.1 Kapaibacterium sp. (SeqCode) | reverse complement strand
ATAGTGCTTCGTTGGTTTATCAGGATAGCTTAGAAGCTGCCGAGCGTCATATATTGTGGGCGGATTCAGTTAAAACATTGCACTGGTCAAATACCTTACATTTTCCCGACACTGCCAATTTCCCAGAAGATACGACGATTCCGACCATTCAGCAGCTTGGGCTGGAAGTGCTTCTTGGCCCTCCTGCGGATGTAACACCCACCGTTTGGCAGCAGGGAACGATTGGAGACCTCACGGCCTCGGAAAATCCATTCAATAAGGAGACAACCGTTTCGTTCAATATGGGCGAATATGCGTACATTAGTTTCCAGCTTACGGATGTCCTTGGCCATATCGTTCAAGGCGACTTCAAGGGAACCGTTCTCCCGCCCGGAGATCATAGCTTCTCCATCGATGGCTCAACGTTATCGAGCGGGACCTATTTTGCGCGGATAACTTCCCCAAGCGGCATCACCCGGACGATAAAATTAGTGCGAGAATGATTACCTAAAAAACCCCGCTTCGGCGGGGTTTTTTCCTATCCCTTCAGCGCCCCAGCCGTAAAGCCGGCGATGATCTTGCGTTGGAAGACGGCGAAGAGCGCGAGCACCGGAAGGGCGCTCATGCCGGCGCCGGCCATCAGGTGGCCCCAGTCGATCGATTGCTTGCCTTGATAGAACGCAAGGCCGACCGGCAGCGTCCGCATCGAGGCTTTGTTCACGAAAAGAAATGGGAACAGAAATGCGTTCCAGGTCGTCAGGAACTGATAAATGAAGAGCACGACGAGCATTGGCGTCGCGAGCGGGAAAATAATGCTGCGTAAAATTCCCAGCGTTTTCGCTCCGTCGATCCGCGCGGCTTCTTCCAGTTCCTTCGGCAGTCCTTCGATGTATTGCCGCATCAGAAAAATTCCGAACGGCGCGACCATGAACGGCAGCGTCAGTCCGAAATAGGTATTGATCCATCCGAACACGACGACCTCTCGATAGAGTGGAATCATTACCACGTAGGGCGGGACCATCAGCACGCCGATCACACTCGCGAAGAGCAATTTCTTCATCGGGAATTCCCTTCGCGCGAAGGCGTAGGCCACGGTCGTCGAAAAGAGCGCGGAACCAATCGCCACCACACCCGCGACAATCACCGAATTCAGAAAATAAATCCCGAATTGATCGGAACGGAGCGCATCGGTGTAGTTCCCAATCGTAAACGTTCCATGGATGAGTTCTCCGAGCGTCGCATCGCCGGGAGGGTTATTGCTGAACGAGAGCAACGCCATCCAGACGAGCGGAAAGAACATCGTCACGCCGCCCACGACGAGTGCCGCGTGCGCCAGAATGTTCCATTTTCCTCGAAAGCTCGTTATCACGAAAAAGGAAACAGCGAACTCTGCGCCAAGGTGCATTCGGAATGAAGGGCAACAGGCGAAGTTAGGAAAGCCTGAAGGGAAGCTGTCAGGAAAGGAAAGAAAAAAACGTCTTCCCTTGTAACTTTTCCTCGAAACCGATGTTTTTACGCTACACTCTTATAACTCTTTTACTCATTTAGAAAGGATTCTTCACCCATGGTTCAATCTCGTTCGTTCGTCTGGTCGCTTGTTCTCTTCGCTTTCCTTATGGTTCCATTTTCGGCTTCGGCGCAACAGTTATGGTATCCCGATACGGTCGGCTTTTCGCAGCCGGTGGGGTCACTTGCTGTCGATGCAGGGGGAAATATTTTCGCTGGCGCGTTCTATGTTTTCCATGCCGTGGCCTCTGCCAATGGAGTGTGGCATTCTCAAGATGGCGGTAGGACATGGACACAGACCCCAAAGGCACCTTCTGAATTTCCACTGGGACCCGTCTATGGAATCAATCCCAAAGGGACCAACGCAAATGGGGATGTTTTTGTCGGCGGAAGTTACGAATATCGCACGACGGATGAAGGCACATCCTGGCAAGAAATTCATATCTTGAACGGCGGTGGCGCCGATCCTGGATTGAATAACTTTGCCGCAGTTTCGACCGGAAGCAACACGTCTCGCGTTCTCTTTTCCACGGGAACAACCGGGTTGCAAGTATCCAATCAAAATGGCATTAGTGGTTCCTGGACTGAAATTGGAGACGGCGGAGTCGATCATCCAATTTTCGTCGCATCCACACCAAGTGGAATGATTTTCCAGATTCGAAATTCGGGAGAAATCGATACCAGTACAAGTCCCAACGGCTCGTATTGGAGCCAAAGCATTGGCGGTCCATCTTTAGGTTCCAATCCTGCTTTTGCTTCGAATAACAATGGATTAATTGTCGCCGGCGGTACGAATGGCGTATGGTTCTCCACAAACGATGGGATTGCATGGACGCAGATGTCTCCATCGGGTATTAATGGCCAGACACATCTTTCGCTTGCGGTGCAGGACGATGGGAAAATTTTTGCAGGTATGAGTACCGGCGGAATGTATGAGGCCGACAATGCGGGAGCTTCATGGACAGACCTTTCGACCAGCGGTCTTCCGAGCGATACCATCTATGCTCTCGCGCTCGGTACGGGCGGGATCGTTTATGGTGGAACGAATTATGGTGTTTTCGAATATGCGCCGTTTGGCGGTGTGGCAAATAGTAATACCGTGTCTTCCTTCTCCCTCGATCAAAACACACCCAATCCTGTCGTTACGAACGCGTCCATTCATTTCACGGTCGCCGCGTCGGGACCGGTTTCGCTGCAATTATTCGACGAAACGGGCCGCGAAATCGAGTCGCTGGCGAGCGGGTTCTATGCGCCCGGTTCCTACAACGTCTTGCTCGATGCTCGCACGCTCGCGAACGGCGTCTATTATTATCGCATTTTGTCCGGCGACAAGAGCGCCTCGCGAATGGTCGTGATAGCGCACTAATACGCTTAATTCGAAACGCGAGCACATGGATAGCGTAGAGGCGGGAATGCTGCTAAAACCTTCCCGCATTGCGCTGGCGCAAATGGGTTCCGTGCTCGGCGATGTCGCACGCAACGTCGCGCGGCACGCCGAGTGGTGCAAACGCGCGATTGCCGAAGGCGCCGATGCGATTATCTTTCCGGAACTTTCTCTGACCGGATACACGCTCCGCGATCTGAATTTCGAAGTTGCAATAGCGGCCAATGATGCTGCCGTTTCGGAACTTCTCGATCTCTCGAAAAAGATTACGATCATCTGCGGCGCGGTGGAAGCCGATGAGCGCGGGGCCGTCTATAACGCGGCGCTGGTGTTCGAGAATGGGAACCTGATTCATACGCACCGTAAAGTCTATCCGCCGACCTACGGCATTTTCGAAGAAGGCCGCTACTTTACGAACGGCCGCGAGGCGCGCGCCTTCGACTGCGCCCGCCTCGGCAGGATCGGCGTGCTCGTCTGCGAAGATTTGTGGCATCCGGCGCTGCCCTATGTGGAAGCAGTGGATGGCG
>DASYAJ010000092.1:0-3445 GCA_036501405.1 Kapaibacterium sp. (SeqCode) | reverse complement strand
AGCGCGGTTTCGGGAAGCTTTCCCTTCGGTCCGTGTGTTCAGGAGCGCACTATGTCACTTCTCATCGTCGGTTCTTTGGCGTTGGATATTATCGAAACGCCCTTCGGTCGTATGGATGCCGCGCTTGGCGGCAGCGCCACGTTTATTTCGGTGGCCGCAAGCTATTTTCATCCAGAGCATGTCGGGATAGCTGGCGTCGTGGGCGAGGATTTCCCGGAGCGCGCGTGGGAGCTATTTCGTCGGCGCAATATCGATACGTCCGGTATCGAGGTCGTCCCGAATGGCAAGACATTTTCGTGGCATGGGAAATATCATTACGATATGAATTCGCGCGACACGATCGCGACGAATCTGAATGTCTTCGCCGATTTCAAGCCAAAGATTCCGAAACATTTTCGTTCCCCCGATTTTCTGGTGCTTGGGAATATCCAGCCGGACCTACAGCGCGAAGTGATCGAGCAGCTGGAATCGAAGCCGAAGCTCACCGTGCTCGATACGATGAATTTCTGGATCAATGACTACCGCCCCAGCCTCGAACGCACACTCAAGCTCTGTAATGCGTTCATTGTGAACGATAGCGAAGCGCGGCTGCTCATCGAACATCCGAGCCTGATTGTGGCCGGACGCCGCTTACAGGAAATGCTTTCGCCGGAAGAGCCGCGAATTGTCGTTATTAAAAAAGGCGAGCATGGGTCGCTCTTGTTTTACAACGAACACATTTTTTCGGCACCGGCGTATCCGCTGGAAGAGATTTTCGATCCCACCGGCGCCGGCGATACCTTCATGGGTGGATTTATCGGTTACCTCGCCAATTGCGGACATGTGAATTATGTGCAAGCCAAGCGCGCGGTGATTTACGGAACAGTCCTCGCCAGTTACTGCTGTGGGAAGTTTTCTACCGAAGGCATTGAAAACCTCACCATGGAAAAAATTCTGGACCGATTCCTTGCGGTCCACATGCTCTCCTCGTTCGACATCGAAGAACCCATACTGGCATGACATCCGCCGAATGGCCTGCTCTCCCCTATTCCGAATGGCTCGATTCCTACGAGACGCTGCACCTCTATACCCAAGTGATCGGCAAGATCCAGCTCGCGCTTTCACCGCACCTCAATGAATGGTGGCATGTCGCGATACATCCGTGGGCACGAGGTCTCACAACAGGAATCATTCCTTATGACGGTCGCCTCTTCGAAATCATGTTCGATTTCACCAGCCACCAACTCTCGCTGTTCGATAGCACGCGAGCCATTCGTGTCATCGATCTTGCCGATCGCACGGTTGCCAATTTTTATGCTCTGGTCCTCTCCAAACTCGATGATCTAAATATTGCAGTAACGATCGATCCGAAGCCGCAGGAAATAGATATTGCAACTCCGTTCCCTGAAGATACTTCCCATTTCCGTTACGATGAACCGGCGATCGAGCGGTTCTGGCGCGTGCTTTCACGCATCGTCGGAGTCTTCGAACAATTTCGTTCCGGCTTTTCCGGTAAAGCCAGCCCGGTCCATTTTTGGTGGGGCTCGTTCGATCTGAATCTCACGCGATTCTCCGGTAACCTTTGTTCCGCTCCGCCTCATGCCGGACGTATGGCCCGCATCGATTGCGATGAAGAGCATTTCTCCGCCGGATTCTGGCCTGGCAATGCAACGTTTCCTCAGCCGGCCTTCTATGCTTATAGCTATCCAGCGCTACCCGGAATCGAAAAGCAGTCTGTTCAGCCCAAGTCAGCAACATGGAATCCTTCCATGGGAGAATTTATCCTTCCCTACGATGCTATTCGTTCCTTGTCCGATCCTGGACAAGCAATCTTGGAATTTCTTCAGTCGAGTTATGAAGCAATCGCAACCCTGGGAAAATGGGATCAAGCCATCCTCGAACGAAACGTCGCGTAGCGGAAGGGCCTGCCATGCTTATTAAATATCAAAAAAGGGGAATTCAATTCCCGCATCCCGCAACGGTTCTCATCGCTTCAGAAGCGGGAAGGATGCTCGCCCATTTTATGAAATGGGAATAAGCTGGCCGATATAGATCTCGATGTGCTGAAGGGAATGATAGAAGAGGGCTTAAAAGCGAAGTGAAGCCGCGAAGTAGCACCGATTGCGAGGCAGCAGAGTGGTATCCGAATTTTTTTAAGAGCCAGAGGCCTGATGAGATGGCGCAATTCGCGCGACGGGAAGAAGGTTCAGGCATGGATTGTCACCAAGGGATGTTAGCTGAGGCTCAATGACTCATTTGTTTTTTTTCTTTCTGTGTTTTTGCCATGCATGGGCGCATGGTCCTGTGACCAGCGCTGATGATCATATTTTGGGGCTGTCCCCAAATGTTCAAGCTGCAATCATCTCTGCAATCGTGGCTATTTTTATCTTCTGGCTCGCGAACCGTCAGAAGAGGTTCACTGATGCTAAAACAAAGATTGAAGGTCTAATTGAGAGCGAAACATTTGTTTATCACTGCTTCGAAAGCCTCATTTCATCGGCCTCGCGTCAAAGCGATTCGTTCCAGGAATATGCCAACACACTTAAGAGCGAGAGCCTACCCAGCGTCTTGCGCCCGATATCTGAACCTAATCTGGATTCTGATAACGTGCGTACTTTGCCAAGGAGGATCGTTTATGACTCACTGTTCGCGAACAAGATTGGGAAAGAAGATGAGAAACGAAAACATTTCGACCAGCTATTTGGCTCAACCGCTTACATCCTTAGTGTTCAACAAGATCACCTTATAAGACGTCAGGAATTTAAGAGAGAATTGGAACGAGTTCACCCTTTGATCGAGAGGGCCTCAATCGCTTTATCCGCCCATCACGATCACTGTTTAGGAAAGCATAGTGCAGCAGAGCGAGAATTTGTGAATGCAATACAAAAAATTAGAACCCAATTGGGCGAGGACAACAACCCGTTCAAAATTGCAGAGGCAACGGGAAATGTCAAAATGCTATCTGAGGCGCAGATGACAAACTCCATTGTTGCTCAAAAAGCTAAAAAATATTACGAACTAGCTTCGGAGTATCTATTCTATTTCGACGAGTTTAAAAGAGCAATTGATAGTGAGATAGAGTTGTTCGAGGAATATGTTAAATATTCAGGGGAGGCAATCGGCAAAATCCGAGAAAGTATTGCCTATTTTCGTCGTTTACCGGCGCGAAAAGCGAGTTGGTGACTTTCAGTGAAAGCTGTGCATCCTGCTCATCTCTTCGGTGGTGGCTTTTTTGAACGAAGCTCTGCCTAAAGATAAATTCGGGAACCATAGCCGCGCGCGGCCACCTCGATCTTCTCAAACTCGCTTAACATTCACACTATTGTAGAGACTTTAAACAGGCATTTATGCGTTGCTTGGAAGGTTCAGCAAAATAAAAATTATGCTCTTGAATGATCGTACTATCCGGACTGAAATTGGTAAGCGTGCTGCTGACTCATTGCATATTATTGTTGATTATGGAGCG
>DASYAJ010000091.1:0-6146 GCA_036501405.1 Kapaibacterium sp. (SeqCode) | reverse complement strand
GGATGGCGCGCGAAGCGATGGAACGATATCTTACGAACGCGCGCCCGCTTTTTATGCGTTCAGGAAAGCGGACGGATGCGGTATTCCTCAATCAGGAACGCGGCACCGGCATTTCCCGCATGACGGTTTGGAACCTCGTGAAGGAATATGCCGACCAAGCGAAGATCGAAAAACATCTTTCGCCGCATACCTTTCGACATTCGTTCGCTACGCACTTGATCGAAGGTGGCGCGGATTTGCGCATTGTGCAGGAACTCTTAGGCCACGCCGACATTTCCACTACCGAGATTTATACCCATGTCGATCGCGCCTATTTGCAGGAAGTTCATCGCACGTTTCATCCGAGAGGATAAGTGACATTTAAACGCTGGCTTTTTCTCATCGCCCTTGCCGGTCTTGTCGTGCGCCTTGTCGCTTGGCAGTATTTCCGCGCGCATACGCTCGCGCTCGTCACTTGCCGATTGCCGGACGACGCGCTCTATTATTTCGCGATGGCGCGCAATCTCGCGAATGGTTCCGGCATTTCGGTCGATGGCGTTCATGCTTCGAACGGGATGCACCCGCTCTGGCTTTTCACCATTGCCCCTATTTTTCTTCTACCGCTCTCAAAATGGGGAGCGATTCATGCGGTGCTGCTTTTGCAAAGCGTTTTCGATGCTGTTATGATAGGGCTGATCGGCAGCACGGTTTACCGGTTGCTTGCCGATACAAAAGAAAGCAATCGCTTTTCCGCGGCGGTGTTTTCCGCTGTAATCTATGCGTTTAGTTCCGTCGCGCTTTTTCGCGGGATCAATGGACTGGAAACGACACTTGCGGCGCTCCTTTTCGTGGTTTGGCTGCGCGTCGTTTTGTGGACTGTTGGTAGACAACAGGGACGCAATAGACGCTGGCCGATGTTGGGAATCGTAACCGGGCTGCTTCTCCTTGCAAGGACCGATAGTTTTATTGTTTTACTACCTGCGGCGGTTTATTTGTTCTTTCGATTTCGTTCGGAGTGGAAAGAAATGCTTCTCGCACTCATCATAGCCATGGCGATCGTCGCGCCATGGCTGATTTGGAACGAAATGACGTTTGGAACGATCGTCCAATCGAGTGCCGAAGCCGTCCCCATGCTCGCCATGCGCAAGTACGATGTGATCTATGGCAATACAAAATACTTCCACCTTTTGATCGATGCCGCGCACAACGCGTTGAAACCCTTCTGGCTCACTGGGTTTGGACTACCGCTTCTTACCATTCTCTTTTCCGTTCTGCGTAAACGGAAGCATTTATCCTTTGCGGAAAAGGCTGTTTATCTTCTCGTCGCGAGTGGAGTATTATTGCTTATCGTGCATACACTGTTTCGCGGATTCATTCGGGAGTGGTACGTAGTGGAACTTCTGCCGCTTTTCTTTATCGCCTTTGGCTTAAGCATCGGCGCGAATGCCGGAACGACCGAAGCGAGAAAAAGCGGCAGATGGATACTGGCAGGAATTCTTATTCTCCTTCAAAGCTTTCTTTATTCATCGCCGCAGTATACTTCCCAACGCGCTGTACTCCTCCAGGGAGTTCCGGAAGTGAATGCGCGGACGGTCACGGCAAAACTCGCTACATTTAATTCCGGTTATGACGGATATTTTTCAGACCAACCTGCAAATGTCGTGAATATCGATGGCGTCGTCAACGAAGCTGCACTGCGAGCACTGAAATCAGGCACACTTCATCAATATTTTGCTTCGGATTCCATTTCCTACATTCTCGATTTTAAGGGAGATTTTGGCGGCTACATAAACCTGTTCGATCGGCACTTGCTTGATGGATTTGTGCGCGATACATCGTTCGGGAATGCAAATCCCTCGAACGACGATTTGATTTTATATCGAAGGAAATAGTAGGTCAAAAACAAATACCCAAACCGGATTGAAACCCGAACCGCCTCGCTGCTGTAATAGTTAGCTCATATTCATCCGATGTCGCCACAACCCCCTCCTTTTTTCGCTCGATCCGCATTCGTCCAATCCCCGCGGTGGATTGCGGCATTTTGCGTTTCGGTCCTCGTGCTGATCGCTTTTTCTTCCGCGCGCGCGCAGGACGTGGACGAATCGGCTCGCGCGCACCTTTCCGATATTCTGACCAAGCCGCTCAGCGCGCGCGCGGCTGCGATGGGAAATGCCTATGTCGCTATGCCGAACGATCCGAACGCGCTCTTCTCGAATCCGGCCGCGATTTCCAGTGTCGAGTTCCCAGACTCCGAGCGCGATAATCTTATCTCCGCCAGTTATTCGCATTACATTCTCGATATTAACGAGGGGGCGGTCGTCTATGAGCATCCGGTTCCGGAGAACGTGCTTTTCGCGGGTGATTTTGCGGCCGGTGTGCAGTATTTTTCGGGAGGGTCGCTCGCCCAAACTTCGAACACCGGCGAAGTCCTTGGAAGCTTCAATGCCGATCAGGACGTCTCGCTTGTTCTCGCTTATTCGAGCACAGCATCGAACGGTTTGCATTATGGTGCGGCGGCGAAGATTGTCAGCTCCGCGCTTGTTTCCGGATCGTCGGTGCAGAATTACAGCGCGTCCTGGATTGCCGCCGATCTCGGACTCTACTACGAATGGATTCAGGAACGAATGACCTTTGGGCTTTCGGTCACTAATCTCGGTGGGGAACTTTCCGAATATGCCGGTGTCAATGAACCGGTCGGCGCCGATGTGCAGCTTGGTGCGACTATCCGCCCGCAACATTTGCCGCTCACGATCTCGCTCGCGTTCCATAATCTGACGGGCGACCGCGAAGGCCGTAACCTATTTTACGCGCTCAACGATTTTTCTCTCGGCGGCGAGTTTGTGATGGGCAAAGTCGTCCGTCTGCGTTTTGGCTATGAGAACGAATTGCGGCATGAGCTGAACGTTCCCACCGGCAGTGGACTTGCCGGCTTTTCTGGCGGCATCGGCTTGCACATCAAACGCTACGATATCGACTTTGCTCTGAACGACGAAGGTCCCGATTTTACTTCATTCTTCCGCTTCGGCATTCGAACAGAGTTTTAGGTCCGCAGATTTCTAAAGCCTGGTCCTGTCGCCTTTGCCAACGAATGTATCGACCGCACCAAGCCACGAAAAGAGACGAGTGCCGACATTGTTTTGCTCGACCCCAGAATATCGGAAATTGTTGAAAAATAAGCGAGAAATCGCTTTTTTTCTTCCGAAAAAAGGACTTAATTTCGGTTATTTTTCGTTCTTTACCGAACCCCTGAACCAGGTTTTCTTCGAACGGAACAAAAAGTAATTTTTGCTTCCGCCATTATTTATTTATCGTTACTGAAAAACCCTCCGAATGGCGACTATTACCGAAAAAATTCTCCCCCGCCAACTTGAAGATGAAATGCGCGATTCGTACATCGACTATTCGATGTCCGTTATCGTTTCGCGCGCGTTGCCGGATGTGCGCGATGGGCTAAAGCCCGTTCACCGCCGCGTGCTCTATGGCATGAGCGAGCTGGGGTTGGGTCCGAACCGACCCTATAAGAAAAGCGCACGCGTTGTCGGAGAAGTGCTCGGTAAATATCATCCGCACGGCGATACGGCAGTCTATGATTCGATCGTCCGGATGGCGCAGGATTTTTCGATGCGCTATCCGCTCGTGCAGGGACAGGGGAATTTCGGTTCCGTCGATGGCGACATGCCCGCCGCCATGCGTTACACCGAAGCGCGCATGACGCCGCTGGCCATGGAAATGCTCCGCGATCTCGAAAAAGAGACCGTCGATCTCGGACCGAACTTCGACGACACGCTCCAGCAGCCGCTTGTGATGCCTTCCGGCATTCCAAATTTGCTGGTGAATGGTTCCACTGGCATCGCTGTCGGCATGGCAACGAACATTCCGCCGCATAACTTGACGGAAGTCATCAATGCGTGCATGGCCTATATCGAGGATCATAATATCTCGAGCGCGGATTTGATGAAGTTCATCACCGCGCCGGACTTCCCGACAGGTGGAATTATTTATGGCTACGATGGCGTCCGCGACGCTTACCTCACAGGCCGTGGCCGCGTCATTGTTCGTGCAAAAGCCAATATAGAGACGCAGAAGAACGACCGGGAATCTATTGTCGTGACGGAACTTCCTTATCAGGTCAACAAAGCGAACCTGATCGAAAAAATGGCCGAATTCGTCCGCGATAAAAAGCTGGAAGGAATTTCCGATATTCGCGATGAGTCCGATAAAGATGGACTTCGTGTCGTCATCGATCTGAAACGCGACGCCGTTGCGAAAGTGGTGCTGAACAATCTCTACAAGCACACGCAAATGCAGACGACGTTCGGCGTCATCATGCTCTCGCTTGTGAAAGGCGTTCCGCGCGTGCTCGAATTGCGCCTGATGATCAAATATTATATCGAGCATCGGAACGATGTGGTCCTGCGGCGCACCCGCTACGATCTCGATCAGGCTGAAAAACGCGCGCATATCCTCGAAGGCTATATCATTGCGCTCGATAATATCGAAGAAGTAATCAAGACGATCCGAGGCTCGAAAGATACCGAGACCGCACAGAACCGCCTGATGAAGCAGTTCAAGCTTTCCGAAATTCAGGCAAAAGCGATTCTCGATATGCGCTTGCAGCGCCTCACGGGACTCGAGCGCGAAAAGATTCAAGCGGAATACCGCGATTTGCTTCAGCAGATCGAGAAATTTAAATCGATTATTGCATCGCCAGAATTGCAAATGAAAATTATTGCCGATGAACTCGGCGAACTTAGGAAAAAGTATGGCGATGGCCGACGCACCGAGATCGTCTATGACACGAAAGATTTTACGATCGAAGATATGATCGCCGAGGAAGATGTCGTGGTAACGATCTCCCATACCGGCTTCATCAAACGATTCCCGGTCTCCGGTTACCGGCGTCAGGCGCGAGGAGGAAAAGGCATTACGGGCGCGGCATCGCGTGAGGACGATTTCCTCGAGCACATGTTCATCGCGTCCACGCACCATTATATCATGTTCTTTACCGATCGCGGGCGCTGCTATTGGCTGAAAGTGCATGAAGTTCCCGAAGCAGGTCGCGCCTCGAAGGGCCGTTCGATCGCAAATCTTTTGGAAAAACCACCGGAAGAACGGATCACCGCCTTCATCAATGTCAAGCAATTCGACGAAGCGCATTTCGTCACGATGGTAACGGAATTCGGAACCATTAAGAAAACCGTGCTCTCTGCATTCGGAAATATCCGCAAAGGGGGAGTCCACGCGATTACGCTCGATGAAAAAGATTCCCTCAAAGATGTTCGCCTTACGAACGGCGAGCAGGAAATCATCATCGGCACACATGAAGGCATGGCCTGCCGCTTCAACGAAAAAGATGTGCGCGATATGGGCCGCACTGCCGCCGGCGTACGTGGCGTCCGCCTCGATGAAGGCGATAAAGTAATCGGCATGATCGCGCCAAGCCGTTCGGGCACGACCGTACTCGTCGTGAGCGAAGAAGGTTACGGCAAACGCAGCGAAGTTTCGGATTATCGTCTCACGCGTCGTGGCGGAAAAGGCGTCATCACAATGAAGGCGACCGAAAAAACCGGCAAGCTGGTGGCAATGAAGGAAGTCGTCGATAACGACGATCTGATCTGCGTCACGAAAGATGGACTTGTCATTCGCCAGCATGTTGCCGAAATTCGCGTGATGGGAAGGAATACGCAGGGCGTCCGCGTTGTCCGCCTGAATGAAGGCGACCGCCTCGCTGCCGTCGCAAACGTTCCCGCCGATGAGGACAAGGAAATCGACGAAGCGGCATCTACCTTGAAACCCACTCCACCCGCGCCCGACGTGGAGCAGGGAAGTATTTTTTGAGGGGTAAAAAATGCCAGAAGTAAGTCGATTTTTTGGAATTGTCATTGCAATGTATTGGGAATCGCGGGCGAGACATCATCGTCCGCATTCCCATCCTAGATATCAGGAACACGGGGCTGTTTTCGGTTTCGAACCTGTGGAACTTATATCCCGAAACGCTCTATCATTGGGATTGGTATGTCGAGGATTTGAGAGCCATAGCGGAAAAATGGAAAAGGAATATTATTGCGGGTGATTGTGACACCACCGCATAAAACCCTCGTGAATCCGATTTCATGGAATACGGCAAGTTCGATTGAGTTTTGGAACTCATGCGCAACAACATCTTT
>DASYAJ010000090.1:0-6013 GCA_036501405.1 Kapaibacterium sp. (SeqCode) | reverse complement strand
ACTGAAAAATTCTATTGAAAGAGTCCTATAAACGCTCCAAGACTCAGGACGAATCCCGATCCTGTAACCGATTTTCCTGGCGTAAGCGATGTTGACCCTCCGGTGAGCGCATCAGTATTGCCGAGGGCCACACCTTGGTCGACCGACCAACTTCCCATCGCAGTTCCCTGATACGCGGCCGTAAGACGGAACATCAGGAAGCCGACCGGCGAATATTCGAATTGAATCTGCGGCATGTAGAGAAAAAAGTTCGAGGAGTACGTGTGGGAAGTATAAAGCCCATACGGGTTTTGTCCGCTAAACTCTTGACCGATGTCGAAATTCAATCGCGAAGCCGCCTGCCGCGCGAAGATATTCACCGAGCCGAAGCCGAGCGCAATGCCGGGAACGATATGAAAATGTCCGGTGCGGAGCGGAAGCACATAATCGATTGTCAGCGCCGCATAACCGATCGAATACGTGAGATAGCGGTTGAGCGTATCGCCCGATGGATAAATGGTATCGCTACAGCCGCAATCGCTGCTCGTACCGCTATATCCCATGCCGCCGACACGCAGGTTCTTGACCCACGGAATTGTGACAAAGCCTTGTCCGCCGATCATCCAGACTTGCTGACGATAATTCATTCCCGTAAATTTTTGCGCAATGTTCGGATTGAAGGCCGAAAAGTCGGGAATGAAATAAGCGCCAAGTACGCCTCCGCCCACGGAAAAGAATGAGGGCGAGCCTTGATCGGTCTCTTCATAAAGCTGTTCATCATTCCAGTGGGTCGTGTCCTGCTGGATTTGTGCAAAAAGCTTGTGGGGCATCGCAAGTGCAATGCTTATAAAGAAAAGTGTCCAAAAAAATTTTCGAATGAGGTGAGTCATTAAGCTTCGGATTTCGTTATTCGGCAAATTTACGAATATTTGTCGCATGTCAGTTATAGAAACAAACGAAAGCTTATCCATAGCCATTCCATCTACTTCCCCATTACGGTTGCCAAAACCGGAACGGGGCGATCGCCTCGAACTCAGCACCGATTCGTTCGCATTCGAAGGAAAGGCGGTAGCACGCCGCGAGGATGGGTATGTCGTTTTCGTCGAGGGCGCGCTGGCACACGAGCGAATTGTGGTTGAAATTAAAAAAGCGAAGTCGAGCTATGCAGAAGCAAAGCTCGTAGAAATCCTTCAGGCAGGTCCCGACCGCCGCGAACCGATTTGCCCTTATTTCGGAATTTGTGGTGGCTGTGCGTTGCAACATCTCAGTTATGAAGCTCAGCTTTATTGGAAGAAACGCCATGTGATCGATCTCTTCGAACGAGTCGGAAAAATTCCGAGTCCGCCCGTTGGTGACGTTATTCCTTCGCAAGCAGAATATTATTATCGGAACAAAATGGAATTTTCTTTTTCGGAAGAGCGATGGCTCACCGAAGAAGAAATTGCCAGCGGCGATGTACAGGATCGTTTTGCGCTGGGTCTCCACGTTCGCGAGCGGTTCGATCGCGTAATCGATACAGAAGTATGCTTCCTGCCAAAACCGATCGTCACCGATATTCTCAATTTCACACGAGCCTTTGCCCGCAGGAACGAATTGCGCGTATTCGGTACAAGAGCAGAAACAAAGGACGAAGAACAAGGCCTCCTCCGGTTTCTTGTCGTAAAAACAAGCCATGCAACGAAAGAGATCATGGTGAATCTTGTCACAAGCCGCGAAGCGCCGGATACAATGATCCAATATGCCAATGAATTGACGACGGAAATCCCGGGCATTACAACCATCATCAATAATATCAATCTGCGCCGTTCGCAAGTCGCTGTTGGCGATTACGAAATCGTGTATCACGGGGAAGGAACGATTCGGGATAGAATCGGCAATGCCGAGTATCAGATTTCCTCAAATAGTTTTTTTCAATCGAACACACCACAAGCCGAGCGCCTCTATGAAATCGCCACCGATTTTGCAGAACTTCATGCAACCGATCATCTATGGGATCTTTATTGTGGAACCGGGACGATCTCGCTTTTTGTGGCCGATAAAGTAAAGAGTGTCTTAGGCATCGAGCTTGTCGAAGCCGCGATCGCCGATGCACGTACAAATGCGGAACGAAATAAGATTACGAATGCGGAATTCATCACGAGTGATCTTCGAAAGGCGTTGATCGCTCCCGATTTCCTCGCGAATCATCCGAAGCCTGACGTAATGATTATCGATCCGCCCCGAAATGGGATGCACGCAGATGTTATCCGCGAAATTCTGACGCTCGCCCCGGATCGAATTTCCTACATTAGTTGCAACCCCGCCACCCAAGCCCGCGATATTGCTCTGCTGCTTGAATCCTACGATCTTTTAGAGCTTCAACCCGTGGATATGTTTCCGCAAACTTATCACATCGAGTGCGTGGCGAAATTGAGAAAGAAAGTTTGAATCGCGATCCTCTTTTATCAGAATGTATGTTGAGGATTGATAAAAGTGGATTCTTCGTTTGAATTTCTCTCACAAGAAATTAGAATTCATTTATCCTGAAAATCCTTTGAATCCGCATAATCCTGGTTCCCTTAATGCTTTTGTCGAACGGTTCGACGAGAGCAAATTTCCATCCCATGATGGACCGCTCTCCAAAATGAAAGTGGCCGTTAAGGATGTGCTTGCGCTCGAAGGCGCAAGACTCACCTGCGGCTCGCGGATGCTCCAAAACTTCGAATCGCTCTACACCGCAACGTGCGTTCAGCGTTTGATCGACGCCGGAGTAAGCATCGTTGGCAAAACGAACATGGACGAATTCGCGATGGGATCCTCGAATGAAACATCTTATTTCGGTCCCGTGCAGAATCCGTGGGATCCCACTCGCGTGCCGGGAGGCTCCAGCGGCGGCAGCGCCGTTGTAGCAGCGATCGGCGCGTGCGACATTGCTCTGGGAACCGATACGGGCGGTTCCATTCGACAGCCCGCGGCGTTTTGCGGTGTCGTTGGGATGAAGCCGACTTACGGCCGAATTTCGCGCTACGGTTTAACCGCGTTCGCTTCTTCCTTCGATACGGTAGGAACATTTTCGCGAACGTTGGAAAATGCAGCCGGCGCACTGACAATAATGTCTGGCCGCGATGCGATGGACTCGACAAGCGCGCCTCTTCCGGTTCCCAATTATTCCGAAACATTGCAAAAGAGTGTGACGGGCTTGCGGATTGGCATTCCAAAGGAGTATTTCGGAGAAGGCATTCACCCAGATGTCCGCGCAGCATTAGAACATTCGAAAGAGAAACTTCGAAGCGCCGGGTGCGAACTGCTCGATATCTCACTTCCCCACACGAAATATTGCGTTCCTGTTTATTACATTCTTACGACAGCGGAAGCATCCAGCAACCTTGCCCGTTTCGATGGCATCCGTTATGGAACCCGCGCTGCGATTTCAGGAGCAGCAGCACTCGAAGACGTATATCGGAAATCCCGTTCCGAAGGATTCGGACGCGAAGTAAAGCGGCGTATCATGCTGGGAACGTATGTGCTTTCCGCTGGATATTACGATGCTTACTACGGACGCGCGCAGAAAGTCCGACGGCTCATCAGCGAAGATTTTATAAGTGCTTTTCAGTCCTGCAATGCGATCCTCACTCCGACAACGCCCACTACGGCATTCAAACTTGGCGAAAAAGTGAGCGATCCGCTTTCGATGTACCTGAACGATATTTTTACCGTGAGCGCAAACATTGCCGGAGTTCCAGCGATCAGCGTTCCGGTTGGGATCGATTCCCAAGGACTTCCCATTGGCGCGCAGCTTATCGCAAAGCATTTTGACGAAGGAACCCTCTTTGCACTTTCGAAAGAGATTCTCGCCCCAATGGTTTATCCGACGGATCAGCCTAAGTAGTGGACTTTCACAATATTAGTGTGGCTCACCTGAAAAATTGGGTGGCCAGCCGTAATGACAATCCAGCCTGAGGTCCCAACCAGTCCTTTTCGTTGAACGTCCCGAATCATATAATCCAACGTTTCATCGAAACTCATGACCGATTCGAGCTTCATTGGAATCACTCCATGATAAAATGTCATTCGGCGAAGCACCGAATCGTCGGTGGACATGCCTATAACCAATTTCGAGAACCGATATTTTGCAACCGCTCGTGCGCTGCGACCGGAAAGTGTCGCACAAATAATCGCTTGCGCATCGACCTCCTCGGCAAGCACGCAAGCAGCGCGCGCCACGGAATCGGTCGCATATTCGGTTTCTTCATGCGGCAATACAAAATCGCGTTCCACACGAACATAACCGCTGCGTTCCGCAGCAAGGACGATTTCGCGCATCGTCGTTACCGCCTCGATCGGATACAAACCCGCTCCGGTTTCCGCTGAGAGCATCACGCAATCGGAACCATCAAACACCGCATTTGCGACATCACTCGCCTCCGCGCGTGTTGGACGCGGGTGTAATATCATCGACTCCAGCATTTGGGTCGCGGTAATCACAGGAATCCCACGCGAGTTCGCAAGATCGACCAGCCGCTTTTGGATGGGGGGAACTCGCTCAAGTGGCATTTCCACACCAAGATCGCCGCGAGCGACCATAATCATATCGGTCTCAGAAAGAATATCTTTAATATTCTCCACGGCTTCCGGTTTTTCGATCTTTGCGATGATCGGGGTGGAAGTATCGTTCAATTCCGTCGCTAAAAATTCCCTCAGGTCGCGGATGTCGTCCGCTTTGCGAACAAAGCTGAGCGCGAGTGCATCGACCCCGATCTTCTGGACGGCAAATCGGACAATATCCTTATCGTGATCGGTCAGCGTGGGAATGCGAAGAATCGTTGCCGGAAAATTAATTCCTTTGTGACTTTTTAAGAGACCGCCAGTTTTCACCGTCGCGAGGATTTCCGTCGGGGATACAATCGACTTCACCGCCAATTCGATCGAACCATCGTCGAGCAGAACGGGATGTCCGGGTCGAACATCCACACCGAGATAAGGATACCCCGTCGTGATCCGCGCAGGAGTTGTAAGCGATTCGGTGTCGTAGACAAGCATCACATCCTCGCCTGCGACAAGTAACACACCGTTCGGATCACTGACGTTGCCGGTGCGAATTTTGGGGCCAGGTAAATCGGCAAATATCGCGACGTGTTCCCCAAGCCGCTCTGCTGCCAAGCGCACCTTTGTAGCAATATCGAGGTGCGTTTCAAACGTGGCGTGAGAGAAATTCAACCGCGCAATGTCCATCCCGGCAAGGATGAGCTTCTCGATAATTTCTTCGGTTGCACTCGACGGACCGAGCGTCGCGATAATTTTCGTCTTCGGTTGAAGCACGTTATAATTATAAATTAAGAATTACGAATTACAAGACGATGCAGCAGGGAGTCCCCTCGGGAAATTCTTCGTAATTCGCAATTCATAATTAACATGTGGGCAATACGGGATTCGAACCTGTGACCTCTTCCATGTCAAGGAAGCGCGCTAACCAACTGCGCCAATTGCCCAAACTTCAAAAAGCAACTATCGTGGCTTTTTAAGTGCCGCTTCAACAGAAGAAGCACGGAACGAGGTTCCGATCTAATCAGAGACAAAATTCATGGAAGTCTCGTTATGAACTCCAGATGCCACACGAAGAAGAAATATTGGGCAAAGCCTACGATGCCCGGTTGATGCGCCGGCTGGTGACGTACCTTCAGCCCTATAAATGGAAGGTCATTCTGGCGGTCGTTATTACGGTCATCGTTTCGGCGCTGGGTCCTCTGCGCCCGATGCTGACAATGATTGCCATCGATAAGTACATCCTTAAAGGCGATTATGGCGGCCTGCTGAATATCGTCGCGCTCATCGTCGGAACCCTCGTGCTCCAGTCTATCATTCTTTATGGCCAGACACTTCTCACGACCTGGATTGGTCAGCAGACCGTGTACGATCTCCGCCGCGAGCTTTTCTCGCATTTGCAAAAACTTTCGATGAGCTTCTTCGACAAAAATCCGGTCGGACGACTCATCACGCGTATCACGAACGATGTGGAAGTGCTGAACGATCTTTTCAGCTCCGGCATCATTATGAT
>DASYAJ010000089.1:0-3916 GCA_036501405.1 Kapaibacterium sp. (SeqCode) | reverse complement strand
GTCCGGTGATGCGTTCTTGACCTTCTGTCAGGTCCATTTCTATGATCCGATCCACGAGCAGCATCGGATACCGATGCGGCAAGATCTTCTCGATCGTATTGATGTCGAAAAGGTAATCGCGCGTCGCGGAAGGATTGTACTTCTGCAGAAGCGATTTCTTCTCGTTCAGCTTTCGCAGCTTGCGAGCGAACTCCACATTCGAAGCGTGTCCTGGCCTTGCCGCTAGCACTTGCGCCTGCATCGGCGCGCCGACAAGCGCCAAGTCTCCGAGCAAGTCCAGCAGCTTATGGCGAGCCGGCTCGTTCTTGTGCCGTAACTTTTTATCATTCAGGATTCCGCTGGTCCCCAGCATGACGCTTCCATTAATACCCAGCTTTTCGGCTAGCGTCGTCATCTCCTGTTTCGTGAGTTCCCGATCGACGATCACAATCGCATTATCCAGGTTCCCGCCACGGATCAGCCCGCGATCCCGTAACACTTCCACCTCATGCAGAAAGCAAAACGTTCGCGCATTCGAAAACTCCGTCACGAATTCCTTCTCTAAGGAAAACAATCCCGTATGCTGACTGCCAAGCGCCGGATTATTGTAATCGACCATCACCGTCACCCGATAATCATTCGCGAGCGGCAGCGCAACGATTTCAACGCCTTTCTCTTCGTTACGGTAAGAAACCGCTTCATCAATGACAAGATATTTTCTGGGAGCTTTTTGCTCCTCGAATCCCGCTTTGAGCAGCGCCTCGACATACGGCGCGGAACTTCCATCGCCAATCGGCGGCTCATTCGCCGTCAACTCGATTCGGAGATTATCGATCTCCAGTCCAACCGCAGCAGCCAGCACATGTTCCACCGTATGGACACTAGCATCGCCAACCGAAAGCGTCGTGCCACGAGAGATATCGCTGACGTGATCGACCAGCGCCGGAACTTCCGGAGCGCCAGGAAGATCGCGACGCACGAACCGCAGACCGTAATGCTCCGGGGCCGGATGAAACTCGATCGTGCTGATATTCCCGGTATGGAGGCCGGTGCCTTCGAAGTGGCTGATCGCCGAAACTGTTCGTTGCTGTGAGCGCATTAAGGCATTAAACTATTTTACGAGAAAAACCATTTCGACTTTTTCCTATTTGATTTCCTCCTCATGCGCATCGACATTATCTCCGCCGTTCCCAAACTGCTCGAAAGTCCGCTTTCCGAAAGCATCCTGAAGCGCGCCCGAGATCGAGGCGTCGTCGAAATCGTCGTGCACGATCTCCGAGAATTCGGCCAGGGCAGATACCACCAAATCGACGACGAACCCTTTGGCGGTGGCGCCGGCATGGTCCTGAAACCGGAGCCGCTTTTCACCATTTTCCGCAAACTGACGGCGGAACGAAATTACGACGAGCGCATTTTCCTCACGCCCGATGGCGAACGCTTTTCGCAGCCGATCGCCAATGAACTTTCGCTCCATGAGAACCTCATTATGCTCTGCGGCCACTACAAAGGCGTCGATGAGCGTGTGCGCGAAGCATGGATTACCCGCGAAATCTCCATCGGCGATTACGTCCTCACCGGCGGGGAACTTCCCGCCTGCATCCTCATCGATACCATTGTTCGCCTCCTGCCCGGAACGCTTCACGATGCCGAAAGCGCCCTCATGGATTCCTTCCAAAATGGACTTCTCGACGCCCCGGCTTATACCCGTCCCGCCGATTTCGAAGGCCGAAAAGTACCCGATATTCTACTCTCCGGCGACCACAAAAAAATCGATATCTACCGCCATGAAGAATCTCTGCGCCGCACTGCCGAGCGCCGGCCCGATTTACTCTGAAGTATGAAGCGTTGTGCGCACACTGCTATCACACGAATTTAAGCTGTTTTGCGCGTTTTTCAAAAATTATATACTGCGCGCGCATTTGTGCTTCATGAACTCGATGGATTTGCTCATGAACGCACGCACCTTTCCTTCTGAAGTTCCACAAAAAAATTTATTTTTACTCCAAAAGCTAGGTCGCTATCCACAGTATCATGTGCTTTTCGAAATCCGACCGCCGGGATTTCTCTACTCGCCTGTTACCCGAAACGTTCACGGGCTAACCTTTTTCCACACACCGCTTTACATCGGCACCGATACCGGAGCAAATTTCACTCCCAATTTTACAAATCTGCCGGGAATTTATCCCAATATTGGTGATGATAGCACATGGATGCTCGTCGTTGCTGGTCCCGCTCTCATGAAGGAGGTATTCGTGCTCGATAGCGCATGGGCCGATTACGTATTCGATCCTAATTATAAACTGACGCCAATTGAGCAGGCCGAGAGCTTTATTAAGACGCATCGGCACTTGCCGAACCTTCCACCGGCGAGTGCTTTAGCCAAAACAGGTGTTCCCTTAGAGCGAACCGAAGAGCAGATTACAAAGCAGCTCGAAGAAGCGATGCTCTATATCGGGCAGCTCCACGACGAAGTGAAGGAACTGAAATCCGAAGTCGAGGAACTTAAAAATCAGAAAGGAAAGTAGCCATGAAACATCGATTCTTATTCTTATTCCTTCTGCTCTCCACGCCGTGCTTCGCACAATGGAAAAATATCGGGTATGGGAACCCGGCGACAGCGGGCGGCCCGGGAGGGACCATTACAGCGATGGGTGTTCACGATACGTTCGTTTTCGTCAGCTACGGATCGTTTCAATTCTCGGGACAATCATTTCCGACAGCCATTGAACGCTTCGATTGGGCCCAAAGGATGGATGACGGCCGATGCAGGAATTAGCCTATCGCAAGGGAATGTGACGTCATTTGCTTCAGTAGGACCTTTTCTTTTTGCAGGACTCGTTCAGAGCACTGCTTATCTCTCCACAAATAATGGTTCAAGCTGGAAAGAAGCTATAGGAGGACCGGTTGGATCGAATGGAACTTATATTTTCGGAACATATGGTTCGTCGATTGCCCGCTCCAGAGATAGCGGCAAAACATGGGAACATCTTACGCAAGTTCCTGTAATCAACTATGCTGCGGATGGGAATTGTATTTTTGCGAATTCGGGCGTGGGAATTTACCGCTCGAGGGACAGCGGTGCGAATTGGCTTTATAATACAACGCCCTCCGGCCTTTCTCTTTCGGCCTTTGATACGCTCGATACGCAAATGTTCGCGGGAGGAACGGGGCTATTTCGTTCCACAGATTCGGGACAGAATTGGGAACCGTTCGCACTGGCCACACGCACCGTCCATTCTCTGGCGTCGAGCGGAACGTATTTATTCGCTGGGACAGATTCTGGTGTGTACGTAACCTTTGACAAGGGCGTAACTTGGCAAAACGTAAGCGATAACATGGCGGCACAATCGGGTCATTATCCGAGCGTAACATTTCTTTCCGTCTTAGACACCATGCTATTTGCCGTCGTCGATGCCGGAGCGAGTTTGGGAGTTCCTTCCAATGGCTATGTCACTGCTCGCCCTATTTCAGAGATGACGCAGGGCACGACCGCATCTGTAGTGAAAGCGCCAACTTCCGATTCCATCGAAATTTATCCGAATCCAGCAATGGGAACAGTTACCATACAAAACGGTTTGCCAATCCTCAGCATCGCAGTGACCAATCTATTAGGACGGGAAGTAATTTCGATTCCAAAACTAAATCAGACCACCGTAATGCTCGATCTTTCGAAGGAACCCGCAGGAACGTATTTTATCTCGGTCCAAACCTCCAAGGGGAACTCACTACATAAAATTGCAAAGGAGAATTGACATGAAACACTCACTCATTTCTATCATCCTTATCGTATTGGCCAGTCCTGCAATCGCTCAATGGCATTTGGGCGGGAATGGAGATATTAATAATCCTGGACTCGATGTAGCGTTCGGGGTCCATGACAGCACCATTTTCCGCGCCGATTCTAATGGTGTCTGGCGCCACATGGACACAGGATTGC
>DASYAJ010000088.1:0-1928 GCA_036501405.1 Kapaibacterium sp. (SeqCode) | reverse complement strand
GCCCTTGTCGTATGGAACTTCCATTATATCTCCGAAGGATTTTCAGGTGCGGGCCAGCGGGATTCTTTTGTCTGCTTTTTCCTTCTTTTAGGAACATTTTTTCTTTTTAAGACAAACCGAACCTCTTCTCGAACGATTGTTTACTCTTTTCTGAGCGGTGTGGCAATCGCGATGACGGGGGCGATCCGAATCACGTATTTTCCATTTATCCTGGTATGCACGATGTACCTCTGGATGACGAACAAGAATGCCCTGCTGCCATTCGTTGCCGGAGTCTGTCTTCTTTTTGCGGTGGTGATCGTTCCCTATTGCATCGTTCCTCAGGGGCTGGAACAATTTTACGATTCGACGATCGCTTTCAATGCGCAATTATATGGCCCGCTTCGTGCATCGTTCCATGAAATTCTCGTGCAGCTTGTGTCGCAAAAAGCATTTCTTGCCATTATGTTGCTGGGAATTGCAGGAATGATTTTTCGAAACAGAAAGATATTTTTCTCCGAAATTCCCTCTATTCCCAAACCGGAACGAATTCTGATTGTGGGGTTTGGCGTAACAGCATTTCTTTCGCTCGTTGTCATGGGCCGTTATTGGCCTTACCATTTCGAGCCGCTGATGCTTGTGCTGCTGCCGATTGGAACGATTATTATTGTCGCGCTCTTTCGCTCGATCCCCTGGCACACAGCGCGAATTGCTGGAGCAAGTCTTTTGATTGGTTACTTTGTATTGCGCGTATTCCCGCAGGGACTTGTTCGTCCGTTCCTCGTCGAGTGGCTGCGTGGAACTCCGAATGGCCTTTTAGCAGCTCAGGCGCAACTGGAACCGGAACCGGGATTTATTCTCGCCGACGATGCGGCGGTTGCGTCCTTTATCGAACGAACAATGCCGAACGGCGAGCGCTTCGAATGTGCCTCGCGGCAAGCGGGTGTTCGCTGGCGGATGCATCGCGAAAGCGCGACGCGCTACACCACCTTTTATGCGATTGCGATGACTTCTCCTCATGGCACGCATCCCGATTTCCAGCAAAAATGGCGCGAGGCATATCTCGATTCACTTTTTGCGATTCGGCCTTATTATTTAATCGTGAGCGACGAACCAATGGGATTTTCCGATCATCCCATGCCTTCGCCGCTCGTCTCCATTCACCAGATCGAAGGATTCGACAGCCGGATCATGCCGATGTATTCTTTCGATACCATAATCGGCGGATATGAAATTTTGAAGAGAAAATAGTATTCTTTTTGACGTCCTGTTAATTCGAACCCTTATCCCCGTCGAAAGGGTTCTTTATTCTGTAACAGTTTCATCATAGAGAATTTAAGGAAAGGAAACCTGTTTATGAGTTCACAGATTCGCAACCTTGCCATCGCCGGACACGCGGGCCATGGCAAGACAACATTTGCCGAAGGCATTGCTTATGCCGCGGGGGCTACGAACCGCCGCGGCACGATTCAGGAATCGAATACACTCTCCGATTATCATCCCGACGAGACTCTGCATAAGCACTCGATCAATACGTCCCTTCTGTCTTTACATTCCCAAAACACGAAGCTAAATATTCTCGATACACCTGGCTATGCCGATTTCACGGGTGAAGTCCGCGCGGCACTGCATGTGGCCGATACGGCGCTGATTGTCATCGATGCGCAGCATGGGGTGGAAGGGGGCACGGCGCAGGCATGGGAATTTTGTGCGCACGATCAGAACTCGGTAATCTTCATCGTCAATAAGCTGGACACCATCGAAGGCAATTTCGATTCGGTCGTGGAGAATTTGAAATCGCGGTTTGGGCATGAAGTTGCTGTCGTTCAGTTCCCTCTCAACGCGGGCGATGGATTTAATTCCATCGTCGATGTGATGAAAATGAAGGTTCTGACGTTCAGCGCGGATGGGAATTATACGGAGGAAGACATTCCCGACCGCGTTCGCAC
>DASYAJ010000087.1:0-3493 GCA_036501405.1 Kapaibacterium sp. (SeqCode) | reverse complement strand
CGTGAACACCATCGCTCCGAAGGTATGTACCCGAAGACTGGCTGCCGGTAAGTGCATCGATCGCGGCTTGTTGCGTTGCCTGACCGGTCCCGCCATGCACGATATCGACGACGTCCGTTACGTTCGCCGCCGTTCCCGTCGTGTTTTGATTGAGCGTTGGTACATCGCCAACAGAAATGGATGAAAGCGTAGCGTGAACACCATCGCTCCGAAGGTATGTACCCGAAGACTGGCTGCCGGTAAGTGCATCGATCGCGGCTTGTTGCGTTGCCTGACCGGTCCCGCCATGTGCAATGAGAACAGTTCCGGTTACATTCCCCGCATTGCCCGTCGTATTCGCGGCATTATCGGGAATGTCCGATGATCCAAGCGTACTCCAAGTGGGAGCGGAGCTCAGTGTTCCATTACCTGTCTGCGACAAAAATTTGTTCGTTGTGGTCGTATTTCCTGCAAGTCGAACAGGCATTGGCGTTGCATCCTCGAAGATCATATCGCCGAGCGTGGTCATGGGGTTCGTCATCCCGCCGCCGCCGCTCGCAAGCACGACATGATTCGAAGCGTCGATCGCCAGATAATTGGCAGCGGTTCCGGAGGCGAGACCGGTGAGCGTTAAGGCATGCAGCGTGCCATTACCGCTGTTATCGATGCGCGTTGTGCCATTGGTTTGGAATGCACCGCCCGTCGTGTTCATGTTTCCGCCGGCGGTAAGTGTCGTTCCCACCTGCCCGGAACCATCGATATTAAAGCTGGCGGAAGATTGCAGCGAAGTTCCATTCACGATAAAGTTACCGGCTCCGGCTCCTTCCCACGTGGGGATTCCGCTGCCGTTTAGCGTCAGCACCTGACCCGTCGAGCCGATCGCACTCGGCTGCCAGTAAGTGCCATTCCAATAAAGCACCTGCCCGAATCCGCTGCCAGTCTGGACATAACCGGACATGAGATTGCCACCCGGATACGCAGGCAGCGTGTAAATATAGCTCGTCGAGAGCGAAGGCGGCGTGAGAATAGTCACCGCGTTGCCGTTGCCATTATCGACAACGAAACCTCCGGCGCCCAGCAGGCGCGTTTGTGCGTCGGCATGACGAGGAGCCAGCGCAAAGAGCACAATACCGAAAAAGAGGGCGGCAAAGAGGGCGGCCACGTTAAATCCTGTTGCACGACAGTTCATTTTCATAGGAATCTGGTAAAAAAATTATTTCGGACTCAGCCGGCTTATAAAGAATAAACCGTTTGTATAAAGCCGGCGTCGGCGCGGCCAGTGAACCCGAAGCAAATAAACGATCCAAAAATACGAATCTTTTTGTCCAATGCTCAAAATGTTCACAATTTTCTCCACACACGAACTTCAGAAAGATTGAACGCTGGAGCGGTCATCCCTCGTTAAGGGCAACTGCCATCTAACTCCCCCTCTCTCTATTTATGCCATCATTTAAACGCGCTCTTGTAATTGGCGCCTCCTCCGGTATCGGCAAGGCGCTTGCGCGGCAGTTGCTTTCCGAAGGGTGCCACGTCGCCTTCGTCTCGCGAAGACCTTCGCTAACACCGGAAGAAGTTCAGGCTTCGAATGGCCACGCCTTCGTCTATGAACATGACGTTCGGAATTATTTGGAAGCGCCAGAACTCTTCCAGCGTATCGCACGGGATTTGGGCGGTCTCGATCTCGTCATCTATTCTTCGGGCGTTATGCCGGCGATGGACGAACATGAATATTCCTTCGATAAAGACCGCGAAATTATTGACGTGAATGTGCTCGGCGCATTTGCATGGTTGGACGAAGCGGCTCGGCGCTTTGAACAGTTGAAATCGAAGGGAATGATCATGGGAATTTCTTCCGTTGCCGGGGAACGCGGGCGCCGTGGGAACCCGGCATACTGCACATCGAAAGCCGCCCTGACGACCTATCTCGAATCGCTTCGGAACCGATTGGGGCGGTATGGAATTAAAGTTCTCACCGTCAAACCTGGTTTTGTTGCAACCGAAATGACAGAAGGCAAACCGGGACTCTTCTGGGTGATTACCGCCGAAGACGCTGCACGCCGCATTCTCCGCGCCGCGCGCGCTGGAAAAAACACAGCCTATATTCCGAAACGCTGGCGCTATGTCTCCTTCCTCTTAAAGAGTGTCCCCTCATTCCTCTTTCGTCGTTTGCCGATATAACCTTCTGTGACAGAACTTCTTCCCTCCGATCATCTGGAACCGGTTCGCGGCTGGGGCGGAGCCGTGGAAGGCGCGGCCTATGTCTTTCGGCCTTCGACCGTCGAACAATTAAAAAAAGCCTTCAACGCAGCAAAGCAATCGGGCCACACCCTGACCCTCCGAGGCGCGGGACGCAGCTATGGCGATGCTTCGCTTGGACGCGAAAATATCGTCATCGAACTCACGCGCATGAACCGTATTCTTGCCTGGGATCCAAACACAGGAATCATCGAGTGTGAGCCGGGCGTAACGATCAAGCAGCTATGGGAATATGCGATCGAGGACGGCTGGTGGCCTCCGGTGGTTCCTGGAACGATGTTCCCCACGCTCGGCGGCGTGCTCGCCATGAATATTCATGGCAAGAATAATTTCAAGGTAGGAACAATGGGTGAGCATGTCCTTTCCTTCGATTTTCTCGCGGCTTCCAGCGAAACACTGCACGTCGATCGCGAACACGATTTGGAACTGTTCCATTCTATTATCGGAAGTTTCGGGATGCTCGGATGCTTCACACGGATTACACTCCAAATGAAAAAAGTGTATTCGGGCGATCTCGATGTAAAAGTCTTCGTTCCAAATACATTGCACGAACTCTTCGAACTCTATAAAGAGAAAATCCCTGAATCCGACTATCTCGTCGGCTGGATCGATGCGTTTGCGACGAGCAAAGAGCTTGGCCGGTCGATCGTACATCAGGCGAATTATCTTCCGCCTGGCTCAGACCCCGCTCCCACACAAACGCTTCGGCGAGAACACCAAAATTTGCCCGAACTCATTCTGGGAATTGTTCCCAAGTCGATCGTTTGGATGTTCCTGCGGCCATTGACCAATAAGCTCGGGTTTCGGTTCATCAATTGGGCAAAATTCCTTTCCTCCAAAGTAGGACCGAAAAAACAGTTCCGGGAGCCCCACGCTGCGTTCGCCTTTTTGCTCGATTACGTCCCCGACTGGAAAAAGTCTTACGGCAAAGGCGGACTCATCCAATTTCAATCGTTCGTTCCCAAAGAGACTGCGGAACAAGCGTTCCGCGCGCAATTGGAACTCTGCCAGGAGGAAGGAATAGTCCCGCTGCTCGCCGTCTTCAAGCGCCATAAAGCGGATCGATTCCTGATGACACACGCGGTCGATGGCTATTCACTCGCGCTCGATTTCAAAGTGAGAGCAAGCAATCGGAACCAGCTATGGGAACTCACCAAAAAATTAACGGAAATCGTTCTCCAGGCAAAGGGACGATTTTATATGGCGAAAGACTTGACCTTGACTGCGGACGCATTTCGAAGTTATCTCGGCGAGGAAA
>DASYAJ010000086.1:0-6850 GCA_036501405.1 Kapaibacterium sp. (SeqCode) | reverse complement strand
GAAAATCCGGAATATCCGGCGCGAGATGAATCGCTGCTTAACGAACTTCCTTCAGACCTCATCATTCGTCGCGCGCCGATTTTCGAGCCATACGATCTTTATCGTAAATTTACCGGGAAATCGAAAGGCATGGCGCTCGATGTAAACGTCAATAAAGAGGCAGGTGCAAAACGTTCGATGAGCGAGAAGCTCGCGGAATTTATTCGCGCCACACTTTTCATTCCCGATGCTCGGATTGGTTGGTTGCTTTCGGCCGTGAAAGAGGGAAGGAAAATTCTGAAAGAATATCCAGTGAGCGCAATCTATTCTTCCTCGCCGCCGTACACGCCATCGCTGGTTGCGCGTCGGTTGCACAGAATTTCCAAGCTGCCGTGGATCGCGGGCTTCCGCGATCCGTGGACCGGATTTCTTAGCACACCGGACCGCTGGGCCATTCCGCGCGCGATCGACCGTTCTCTGGAGCGATCCGTATTCAAGGAAGCGAACATTGTTGAAGTGGCGTGGAACGGAATTATGGCGGATGCTCGTGGAAAATATCCTGAACTTCCACCAGAAAAATTTATTCATATTCCAAATGGCTTCGACAGCGCGGATTTTCCGGAACCCGATATAACGAAACGAGCGATCGTTCCAAAAAACGAAAAATGTACGGTCACCTACTCCGGTTCGCTGTATGGCCCGCGAAATCCTCTGAGTTTTTTGCAGGCCATTGAGTTGCTGATCGAGCGACAGGAAATCAATCCCTCGAAGATGAAGCTGCGGTTTGTCGGCCGTTTTGGCGAGCAGATCCATGCGATGCTCGATCGCCCGCTGGTCCGCGAGATGGTGGAATCGATCTCCTACGTCCCGCATTCGAAAGCAGTGGAACTCTTGCTCGATAGCGATGCCCTGCTACTCATTGTCGATGATGTTGCTTCGGTGGCGGAAATCGTTCCCGGCAAGGTCTATGAATATCTCGGTGCGATGCGGCCGATTATTGCCATTGCACCGCCGCAAGGTGCGATTGGCGAACTCATTCGTGAGACCGGAGCGGGCCAGACGGTCTCCCAATCGGACATCGAGGGTCAGGCGCGCATTATTAAGCGGGTGTATGACGATTGGCAGCTCGGTGACCGTAGCTTTGCCTTCGACATGCCGGCTATTTCCCAATACGAACGGCGTCAAGCGACACGAAAGCTTGCCGGACTTCTCGACCGTCTAACACAATGACTTGGAACGAATGTCTTTCGGACGCAGAGAAAAAACTGCATGAAGCTGGCCTTGAAGATGCTCGAATAAATGCGGAGTATCTATGTGCCCATGTGTTAGGATACAAGAATCGACGCGACCTACGAACGCATCGCCAGCTCGATGTCGTGAAAAAAGAAGCAGACGAGTTCGAAAAGCTTCTTGCCAGAAGAATGGCTCGTGAGCCGCTGCAATATATTCTTGAGGAATGGGAATTTTATGGAATTCCAATCGAGCTGAATCCAAGCGTTCTTATTCCACGTCCCGAAACCGAAATCCTGGTCGAGCAGGCATTACAAGAAGCAAAAAAATATTCCGGAAGTATTTCCATTCTCGATATTGGGACCGGTTCCGGTTGTATCGCAATAGCGCTTGCGAAGCATTTACCGAATGCGAACGTGTTGGGAATCGACAAAAGTGAGGGAGCGATAAAGCTTGCAGCGATAAATGGACAACGGAATGCCCGCCGTAGCGGAAACGATAATCTTAAGTTCCGCGTCGATGATTTGTTCGATACAAGATGGGAAACTTCCGAGAACATGTTCGATCTCATTGTCTCGAATCCTCCCTATATTTCAAAAACAGATTTTGAATCGCTGGAACCCGAGTTGCGACTCTACGAACCGAGACAGGCATTAACAGATGAATCGGACGGCCTCCGATTTTATAAACGGATTGCGGAGGTCGCACCGCGCCTACTCAAAAAAAATGGAAAGCTCCTTACGGAAATTGGATTTGGAATGGCGAACGATGTCAGCACGATTGTAAAAAATGCTGGTTTGGATATTTTACGAATCGAGAACGATTTGGCAGGAATTCCGAGAGTGATCGTGGCAGAAGTAAAAAATTATTGAACGACGAATTCTCCGGACAAGGTACCAAACGACGTAGAAAGTCTGTAAATAAAGACTCCCACCGAAAGTGTTCCCATGCGTATAGTAAAGAGGTGCGTGCCAGAATCGGCAATTTCGTTCGAAGCTATACCGAGCACATTTTTTCCAACGGCATTAAAAAGATCGAGCGAGAAAGCAATTTTCCGATCCGTCTTAAATCCTATGACCGTGGAATCGTGGGCAGGGTTCGGGCTTGCCGGAATGAGAACGAGAAAAGGTGGAGCTTTCAAGATCAAAATCGCAGAATCCTGAAGAATCGATACCGTATCTTGTTTTACGCGCGGAACAGTCGGAAGCTGGTTTCCATCGTTACAGCCGACCGCAATTGTTCCTACCGTCACAAGAAAGACGGCGATCGAAAGAATCAAAAAATTAGACGGTTGTCGCATGGAATCGACGCTGAACGATTAGCAAAGGTAATTAAATCCATTCCAAATTCGCGTATTTTGCCCAATTTCTATACTTGAATGTGATTCAAACTCAAAACGATTTAGCGGGAATTTCGAGAGTGATGATGGCGGGAATTTAATTTGTGGAACGATGTACTCCTGTTGAACGCTCTATTCAGGGATGAATCGAATTTCTTCTAAAACTTCCCTCAGCGCGCTTGCAATAACCGTGACCGCACTGATCGCGTTAATATTTGTCTATGCCTTGATCCATGACCAGAAAGCAGCGATGTTTATCATGCTTATTTGCCTCTTGGCTGCGTTTTTCTTAACACCATTTAAGTATGTGATCGACGATCGAAAGCTTAAAATTGTGCGTCCGACCCGTTCGTTGACTTATCCGCTGGCAAGTATTTCGAAGGTGACCCTGATTTCGAGTTTATCTCAGGGTCCGAGCGTTCGTGTATTTGGAATTGGCGGACTTCTCGGTTTTTATGGTTACTATTGGTTTCCCGGAGCCGGTGTTGCTTTTGTTCTGGCGCGCAATCGGAAAAATCTCACGTTGATCGAATTCCGCGATCGTCGTCCGATCGTGATTTCGCCGGATGACTCGGAGTTTTTAGCGCACTTGGGTTCGATCAGCTTGGGCTGAATTGAGTGCAAAACCGGAGTAATGGCAATGGATGGTCGCATGCCAGCATAAGTTCCAACAGTAAGCGACGGACAGGTGAACCAGCGAATGCTCGGGAAGCGGTGATTTTCATAGATACGTCCTTTTATCACGATTCTCTCTCAAAATTAAATTCTTCAAAAACCGCTTAAATTCGGCTGTTTTTTGGCATTGGCATGGTATTAGCTAATCTTAACTTCGAAATCGGAATTTTCTTAACGATCTAAGGTTTTAATAGGTAAGTTTAGTCGCTCATGCTCCAATTACGCCAGAATCAATCGCTTCAACAGCGCCTCACGCCGCAGCAGGTCCAATACCTGAAGTTGCTCCAATTGCCGATCCTTTCACTCGAACAGCGGATCAAATCCGAAATCGAGGAAAATCCGATGCTCGAAGAGAGCGAAGAGGAGCGCGAGGAACAAGCCAACAACGAAGAGAGCGCGAACGACGCCGTCGAATTAGAAGCCGCACCCGTCGCCGAGGTGCAGGAATTGGTGATGGCCGATGGGACGACCGAACATCTGCCGCAGACGACGCACGAAAATGAAGAGCGCACTGCCGAGCCTGCCGATACTTCGAACGAATACTCGTTCGAAGATTACATGAATGACGATACCGAGGGATTCAAGAGTCCGGCGGCACATAATACCGATGACGACCGGGAAGAATCTCCGCGCGTAGCTTCGGAATCATTCCTCGAATCGCTTTATAGTCAAATTGTACTCCTCAACCTTCCGGACCGCTATCGCGCATTAGCCGAGGAAATCGTAGGCTCGCTGGATGAAGATGGTTACCTCCGCGTTCCACTAGAACAAGTGGCGCACGATGCCGGAGTATTTTATGGCGATGAATATACAATCCCCGAAGCCGAAGCGGTGCTTCGCAAAGTGCAGAAATTGGATCCCGCCGGTATTGCTGCGCGCGATCTGAAGGAATGTTTATCGGTCCAACTCGATGTAATGCCGAACCACAATCCGACGCGAGAGGTCGCCAAGAAGATCATCCACGATCGGTTCGACGATTTCGTCAACAAACGGTTCACAGCGCTTGCGCGGCATTTATCGATGGAAGTTCAGGCGCTCAAGCCGGCCATCGAACTGATTCAGCACCTTAATCCGAAACCGGGCGCGTCCGCAGGTGATAACGGAGAAGGAAATAATTATATCACCGCCGATTTCTACATCGAAAAAACACCCGACGGAAAAGATTTTGTCATCACGCTGAACGAACGTGGCGTGCCGCCGCTCCGTGTGAATGCCGCATATAAGGACCTTATCCGCAAACAGGCGCCGGAACATGGAAAAACACTGACGCCCGAGGCGAAAGACTTTATCAAAAAGAAATTCGAAGCTGCGAAGTTTTTCATCATGGCAATCTACCAGCGCCGCGAAACAATGATGCGCGTGATGCATTCCATTGTCGAACATCAGCGCGTGTTCTTCGATTATGGTGAGAAATTTCTGAAACCGCTCATTTATAAAACCATCGCCGAAGACATCGGCATGGACATTTCGACGATCTGCCGCGTCGTCAATGGGAAGTATTGCCAGACAGATTTCGGGGTCTTCGAACTGAAATATTTCTTTTCAGAAGCCATTCCGACCCATGCCGGCGAAAATGGCGAAGGAGCCGATGGCGAAGCCGTCGCGAACAAAGTGGTGAAGTCGCGCATTAAGGAGATTATCGATGCCGAAGGCGGGATGGAACCATTATCGGACGAGAAGATCGTCCAGCTTCTGAACGGCGAGGGCTTCGATGTCGCGCGGCGCACCGTCGCGAAATACCGCGAGCAGATGAATATCCCCGTCGCGCGGCTGCGAAAGAAATTGATGTAATCGTCTATTCGGGCACGACTGAACCGTTGCCGCATTTCAGTGTTAGAAAGGCGGTATGTGGCTCAAACTTCTCTCGTGGGCGTTCCTCATTACGTTTTGCGTGAACATCAGCGCGGTCCGCTCTCAACCAGCGCGTGTCTACGAAGATATTTCTACTCGGAACGATTCCACACGTGTACGGAGCAGCTTTTCACTTGGCGCTTCGGCTGCATTGCAATATAATAGCTCGCTCGAAGCTCCGCTTGTGATCGGACAGGAAATCAATGGGCAGCTTACAGGCTCGACGTTTCAATATGGGAACGAAGCGAACGGTGCTGCCGATTTTAATCTCTTTCCCGAATTTGCGCTTGTTGCCGATGGCTTATTCGATGAGCATATTCGTTACCGCGCGCAGGCGATGTATAGTGAGTTCGGGTTCGATTGGTCCGATGGCGTTCCTTCCACCGAGCCGTATTATCGTAACAGTACCTCCGCCTGGGCCCTAAAACTTTCGGGCGGTTATCAGGCCGAGCGTATTTATTTTCTTTTGAGTGTTGGATATGGTTCCTACATTCAGGCCATGCATGGCATCGGCGCAGGTTCTATACCTCCACTCATAAAGACTAAAGTAAATTCCCCGCTTCTGACATGGGGACTTGTCTTTGGCGAGCAGTTTGTTCTTTCGGAACATTCGATCTATCTTCTGCCGGAAATTTATTACTCGAACAACAATCCGATGAATCAACCGGTCTTCAATTTCATTCCTCCCACGTATTCGTTGGGCCTGCGATTGAACCTGGAGTTTGTGCTTTCCGAGCACTTCATTCCGATCGAAGAAAAGCGAGAATTTATTTATGCGGAAGGAACTGTTCGGGATTGCCGAACGAATGCGCCGATCGAAGCAAACGTCAGCGTGATCGATGCGGATCGGAACGAAACGATTGCTTCCCAAGAGACCGATGCGAATGGAAATTATCTTTTCCAACTCGATGCTGGAAAGAATTATCGGTTTCATATCCAGAAGCAAGGTTACCTTCCCGATTCCATTTATCTTGCGAGCAATGGGCGTCGCGATTATACTTTACCCCTTCTTCCTCTTAAACTCATTGAGGGTGGGTGCGATGAGGAACGTTCCAATACAGTCGAAGGCCGCGTCATCGCCTGCGCGAATGCAGAGCCGGTCGAATCCCACTTGCGATTCATCGACACTGCTTCACAATTTGTGATAACGGAAACCGAAAGCAATTCCACCGGGAACTATCGCGCCGTGATTCCACACTTCGGTATTTATCGCGTCGAAGTCGATGCGGAGGGATATTTCCCGCTCGATGAAACGGTGGACGTGCAGCCGGATGGGAACCATGCTGCTCACTTGCAGGATCTCGTGCTCTGCGATTCGGTGAATCTGCAAAGTTATTTCGATCTCGATCGTTATAATCTTTCGAGCGAGGCGCTTCCGCATATCGACCGCATTGCCGAATACTTGCGAGGTCACCCGGCTGTGCATATTGCAATCGAAGGGCATACCGATAGCACGGGACGACGAAGCCATAACATGATGCTCTCGAAAAACAGGGCAGAAACGCTGAAAGCCTATTTGCTTACGAAAGGTGTTTCAGAGAAGCAAATCGCTTCGGTCGAGTGGTTCGGGCCGGACCGTCCGATTGCCGATAACGCAGTGGAATCCGGCCGCGAGAAGAATCGGAGGGTCGATCTCAAAGTTGTAAAACTGCGCTAAAGGATGGAATTAAACTATTCCGACTCATCTCCCTCTATTATTTGGGGCTAACGAACCTTATTTGGCCAAATGAGGTTCGATGCCTTACAGAACGATTCTCGCTGTGCTATGCCTTTATA
>DASYAJ010000085.1:0-4549 GCA_036501405.1 Kapaibacterium sp. (SeqCode) | reverse complement strand
AGGCACGGGCGACATTGCATCCTCATTCAGAGGATCGTCGGGAGCATCGATATCTTCGAGTTCCTTTTCGTCCGGCACACACTGGAGCCAGATGGGATCTCCTTTGTGCCGAATGAGCGAAAGATAATACGGATTGACGCGCGTTTGAAAGAAGTCATTGAGTTGCTCGGCAACTTCGGGCTTGATCCCGAATTGAGAAATGATTTCCTCTTTGGATTCGATCGATTTGCGGAGCAGCTCTTGCCAGTATTCCATAATAAGTGATTAGTTCGGACCATTGCTTCCGGCTTCCCGGAGCGCACGGCCCGTTGTGAATGTATGCTTTACATCGCGCCGCATAAATCGCGGCTCCGATGCGTCCCAATTTTTTCTTCGCAGGCTCGATGTCCCTATGCGACATCGAATCTCGAAAAGCAAATCGAGAACTCGAAAACTTTCTTTCGCTTGCCTTCGCGCGCAGGCGCGACCTTGTCGTCACGAACCTTGTATCGGTGCTCTTCAGGTCACGATCGCGGAGCGTAAAGGTTTTACCGAATTCGCCGTGACCTAAAGGTCACGACTACAATTTTCAAACTCTTTTGCCGAAGACGATGAGATCGTCTCCGGGTTTGTAGTAGTCCGCGATCCGTGCGAACTGTTGGTATGCTTGCTTCCGATAGAATGCTCGCGTCCGTTCGTAAGCCGGTTGGCTGCTCGTCTCGGCGATAAGGAGATAGCCTCCTCGCTGTTTCACAAAATCTTCGGCGAACCGATCGAGAGTCTGCGCAATGCCTGTGCCATAGTAGTTCGGGTGCGCCGCGATCCAATACATGTCGTAGGTTCCCACCGTTGCGGGTGTGGGGCCGAGAAGAAGAAATCCGGCGACGTCTCCATTTGTTTCGTTGACGAACGCGTTGTAGTCCTTCTGTTCAGGATTGTCGATTACGATGTCAATGAGCTCTTCGGCGATGGCGATTTCGGGTTCCGAAAAATTTTTCGTGGCTCGAATGAGGTCGAGCACCGCTCGCTTATCTTCTTTGTGTAATTCACGCACCATAGGTTTAAATGTTACGCGAAAATTTTTTCAACGAATAAATTTTCCCTGTCATCGCTCGCCGATAAAAACTTTTCGTCGATCGAAAAAAAATCCGAACTTCGAAAAAAAATTTCGCGCACTCAACGCATGCCGCGCGTCGAACGTTCAATTGCAAGCGAAAGAATTTCATTGATCGTGCTCGAAAAAGTTCTTCCGCTTGCGAGGGCGGCTCGCATGAAGCCGGCATCTTCGCTAATGTCGGGGTTCGGATTCGCTTCGAGGACGAAAATCGTTCCGTCGTCTCGCAGCCGCATGTCGATGCGTCCGTAATCGCGCAAGCCTATGGCCGACGCGGCTTTTAGCGCAATCTGCTGCGCGTTCATCGCAACGTGTTCCGGCAAATCGGCCGGGCAGTTGGGAACGGTTGTTTGGTACATCGGCGATTCCTCTACCCATTTCGCTTCGTAGCTTACGATGCGCGGCATTCCTTCGGGCATGTTGTCGAACGTGATCTCCGAAACCGGCAGCGCAAAAAAAACTCCTATTGCATTTTGCAGGACTGCGACGTTCAGTTCTCTTCCGTCGATAAATTCTTCGGCAAGCGCGGGCTGATCGAATTCGTTTTGAATAAAGCGCACACGTTCCGTGAGGGAATTTTCATTGTGGACGATCGAATTCGCATCGATGCCGATCGATGCGTCCTCGTGAACGGGTTTCACAATGAGAGGAAATTTCAAAGTGGAATCAATGTGCCCGAGGTTGTGATGTTCAAAAAGCTGATGGTGCGGAGTCGGGATGCCATGCGAGAGAAACACGGCTTTCGAAAGCGCTTTATCGAGTGCAAGGCCGAGCGTCAGCGGCGAGGAACCCGTATAAGCGATCCCGAATAATTCGTACACTGCAGCGACGTTCATCTCGAGCTTCGATTCTCCGAGGATCGATTCGCAGCAGTTGAAGATGATCTCCGGGTGTTCGTTCGCAAGAAAGTTACAAAGGCGGCCGGCGTCATCGTCCGCGCTAAAGATAACGACAGGATGCCCATGCTCGCGCAAGGCTGCTGCAATCGAGCGCATTTGTTCCAGGACGCCATGCTCCGAAGCATCGATGAATGCGCTCGATGGCGGATGGTACTGCGAGTCGGACCGCCGAAGCCAGTGGTCTTCGGAAGTGGTACTCTTTGGCTCGTTATAAATGACTGCTATTTTCACGAAAAGAACCTGGATTGCGCGGATTGGATGGATTTACAGGATTAGTATGGGAACCCGTCTTTTGCGTTCGTCAAATTTCGGCGGGTGGATGAACACAAACAATAGGAATGAAAAATTACTTTTAAAAAAAATCTATTTTTTCCTACCGTTCAATAGATCGGCATGCTCGATCGTTAATCGATTTGTTCGACGTTAGAGAACAAATTTTTTTTGTCTTCGATAGTTGTCTTCGATAGTTGTCTTCCATAGTAATCCAGAAAATCCATCCAATCCCCGCAATCCGGGTTCTATTTGGCGAGTTTCTTTTCGAACTGCATCGGAATACCGTATCGGTCGCAGCCGGCTTTGAGAACCGATAGGAGCATTGCTTCGTAGCTCAGCCCTGCGGCGCGAGCGGCTTTGGGATAGCAGGAATTTTCTTCCGGCTTCGGTAAAATGCCCGGCAGCGGATTGACTTCGATGACGTTCACGCGGCCGCGCGCATCCAACCGAACATCGATGCGCGCCCAATCGCGGCATTCGAGTACGTCATACGTTCGCAGCACGACGGCCTCGATTTCGTCGTTCAATTTTGGCGAAACATCGGCCGGACAGGTGAAGATATGCAGCGGACGTTCCGCCACATCGTAAATCCATTTTGCTTCATACGAATAGATGTTGTTTGCTTCGGGCGGAAGTTCGCCGAAATTGATTTCGACCACGGGCAGCATTTTGGCATGTTCGCCATTGCCGAGCACGGCAACGGTGAATTCGCGGCCTGGTAAAAATTCTTCGATGAGCGCCGGTTGTCCGTATTCCATGACGATGCGCTCAATTTCGCGGTTCATCGCATCCAAGCTGGTGACGAAGGACGAATTGCGAATGCCTTTGGATGAGCCTTCGGAGATCGGCTTGACGATGAAGGGAAAATCGGTGCCCGGCAACTGCGAGCGAATCGAAGAGATCTGCGTATCGGAAGTAATGAACCGCGCGACAGGAATGCCGTGGAACGAAAGAATTTCTTTGGTTCGCGCTTTATCGAGCATGACTGCAAGGGCCAGTGGGCCGGAACCTGTATAAGGAACGCCCAGCATTTCGAGCAGCGCCGGAAACTGTGCTTCGCGCGCGGCGCCGATAAATCCTTCGGCGAGATTGAACACGATATCGAGATCGCGGACGAGCAGCCGATCGATCGCGCGATCGGGAACCGCCTCGATCACTTCGCAGGTTACGTCGGAATGCGAAGCAAGCGCGGCGCGCACGGCTTCGATGGTTTCCGGTGCGTCCCATTCGGCATAGAGATCGTCCAAATGGATGCCATTGCGATAGCTCCGTTCATCCGGAACTCTTTTTGGTTTGATATTGGCTAAAAGTCCGATGCGCATGCTGCTGAGTTAAGAATGTTAGAGAACGATTTTTTCGATGTCGAAAGATACGAGCACTAAAATAAGAATCCCGAATGAAAAGTCAAGCGTTCTAATTATTTTGTGGAAAAGAAAGCGAATCTGTGTACAACTATTTTTGCAATGCGTGCAAATTGCAAAACTATTGCGGCGAAAGAATGCTTAATTAATCCTCGATCATTTCTTCCATGGACAGAACCACTTCTCACTCTCGCATTTTTACGGCGCGCAACGGTGCTGTTCGTATTGCCGCGATTTATTTTTGCATGAGTACGCTTGTCTGCTTGCAGACGGTACGCGCACAAGTGCGTTTCAACTCGGACGAGCGGCGCATTATCACGATTGCCGATGAGCGCCGCGATGCCGATAGCTTGCTCGTCTATCTCGCATCGAGCGATGCGAACATTGCGCGTCGTGCGGCCATCGGCATCGGCAACATCGGAGATACTTCGATGCGGGAACCGCTTCTGCGTTCGCTTGTGCACGAAGGTCGCGATACCGTGGCCGAAGCGGAAGCCTTCGCATTGGGCTTGCTCGGTCCCGACGCGAAGACGTATCATGCGCTAATCGACGATACGAAAAAACATCCGACACTCGAGCGATTGAAAGCCATTGCGCGCACCGCGCCCAAAGCCGATAGCGCTTCGGCGGCGGAAACGCTTCACCAGCTTGCTGCCGAAAAAAAAATATCGGCCTTCACCGAAGCGGACGCTTCCATGGCCTTCGCATTGCGGCATGAAACCGCAAGTGGGATGTGGAACGATCTCGATGCGCTGGCGGACAACGACAATCCCGACATTCGCTGGCGTGCCGCTTACGCCTTTAGCCGCGGCGCCGATTCTCTTTCGCTTTTTGAGCATCGTTCCACATTGAACAATCTTCTACTCGATCAGGGATCGATCGAAGTGCGCATGTTTGCGGCAATGGCGTTTGGAAGATGGCAT
>DASYAJ010000084.1:0-3871 GCA_036501405.1 Kapaibacterium sp. (SeqCode) | reverse complement strand
GCTCGGCTATCATGGGGCATGAGCGGGGTCCTTCTATGAAGACCCTAACCCGACTGCAACTCGCCGATGAAATCGATGAGACGATCGAAGCGATAGAGGACCCGCTTCAGAAGGCTGCTCACCCGCTCGATCATTTCGCGGCGAAGGAAGAAGAACAGCAGATCGCAGCCACGCTGTACGATCGCTGGGACGGCGCCGTTGCCAAAGCCCTGGCCGAAATTAAGACGCTTGGGACGGGTCTCTTCGTTCGTTACATGCCGTCGCCGGATATGGTGATGCACGTTCTCGGCAAGCACCTTTCGGGAACTGCTATCACGAACGGCCTTGCGGCATCGCTGCAAGCTCCGATTGCCAGCGCGTTCAACAAGGGCCGCGCGGCAACGTCGGCAATGTTCACCGCGCAAACCGGACGGGAACCTGTTCGGAAGGATATGCTGGGCTTCGGACAAATTTTCGGACTCACGGAAGATCATGCGTTGCAGGCCATGCTCGACCAGGTGACGATCGCTGCTGGCGGCTTCTGGGACGATCAGCTTTCGGATTCAATCAAGACACAGCTTCAAACGTATTTCGATGGCAGCGAAACCCGCGACATGCTCGTTCAGAATATCGAAGATCTGGTGAACACGAAGCTGCTATCGAGCGGTCAGAACGCGCTCTCCACGAGCTACTTCGATAATCTCTCCACGCATCAAATCGTGCGGGCGCGAAACGTCGGGAGCTATTATCGCGCGAAGAGTTTGCAAGCTACGCATTACACGTTGCTGAACCCGCACGATCGGCGTACCAGCCCGATCTGCAACGAAGTGACGCAAGGGCAGGTTTATACAATGGCAGGCGCGGAGCAAACGGTCTCTGGCATTCTTACGGCTCGATCGACCGATGACCTGAAGAGCGTCGCGCCATTTTACAAGGCCGGAGATACGGTTGTAAATCCGATGCCACCGCTTCATTGGCCGAAGTGCCGGACCTGGCCGAACTTTATTTTTGAGGGGGAAGAATGAGAATAGAGAAACTTCTTGTTGAAAAAGGGATCGAAGTACGCATAGTTCTTGAGAATAAAAAGGAGGTTGACGATGTCGCTAATGCGATGTGTTGGCATTATTCAGCAATGACCGAAGACGCCGACCATGAGATCGTTGATCGCGTCGATATTTGTGGCCGGATCGCAGACGATCTTGGGCTTAAAGGTTACGGTTCATTCACTCCAGTGGATGACGATGGTCAGCCAAAAGTCAAATACTCCGCCGAAGAGTTACTGAAGGATCAGGACCTGTGGAAGGAAATTTACACGCGGAAAAATTAATAATTCGAGATGAGCAAAAAGGTTTTTTTTGGGCCTTTGACGGAACAGGAAGCTTTCGATGAAGCTCTGGAAATTGTCGGTTTGCATGGAACAATGGATGCCTGCAAAATCGGTACGTTCATCTTCCTCCTATGCGAAGAATTTTCGCAAGCGCCGGAGATAGCTCCGGCCGCTCGCACACCGATCATTTCTCAAGTTAATAATTCGAGATTAGAAGTTCCCGCTTCCTCTTTACCTTCCCCTTCCGATTGTTCAGCGAGTAAGGAATTTCTTTTGTCACAGTAATTTTGAAATCGTGGTACAAGGAACGGATCATCGGAACATCGTCGTAGGACAGCAGCCATTTACCTTTCGCGTTAGCGAGTGCGTCCCGGAGGGATGTATGGTCTTCGGGGCTAAAGCAGAACTGGTAATAATCCCCACCGTCAGCGACAACGTAAGGGGGATCGCAATAGAAAAAAGTTTCGGGCTTGTCATAGCTGGCTATCAGCCGCTCGTAGGAAAGATTTTCGACATGAGTGTTTTCGAGTCGGCTTCGAAAATCGTTCAGTAAATCGTGAGCAATTAAATGGCGAGGCGGTCGGATGGATGACAGCGCGTAACCCGCGCCATATCGAGCGCCGAAGGCATACTTGATCTGGTAGTAAAACAGGACTGCTCGCTCGACATCGGTAAGGATCGGCTGGGTTCGGTTCGCTTCCAGAATGGCCTTCGAATCCTTGTGAAGCTGTCGTGACGGAAACATGTACCAGAGAGCTTCATAGAATTCATCGTGGCGCGATTGCAGGACTTTGTAGAGGTTAACGAGATCACCATTGATGTCATTGAGCACTTCGACTTTGGAGGGCGGCTTACCGAAGTAAACCCACGCTCCGCCAGCGAACACTTCGACATAGCAATGGTGAGTTGGAATGCGAGAGATGATCGTCTGGCGGAGACGTGACTTTCCGCCGACCCAGGGTAATGGGGAGGTTAATAGCATAAGAGTTAGATTGTGACAAGTTGTCAGGGTACACCGAAGCAATACGCCGCGCGAAATTTTTGTTTCGAACGAAATGATGAATAACGAATGGAAAAGCGATTGTTTTTAAGGATTGAAGAGAAAAAGGATTAGGAATCGAATGGGAAGTAAGGAGAAGTATTATGCAAAGTTATCTACGGAATTTAAGGAGTTACCTCCAGAACTGACACTGAGCCGTTCCAACTTTTGGATGAAAACGGGTTCATAATTCCGCCAAAGATAAGCTTCGGCAATTCCTCCATAATACCTACCGTTCTGACGCTGACGTTTATGATGCTCCAAAGCAAATCCAAAATGTAGCGGGGATTGCCGATTTCCTTTGCCCAACCCGATCGGGTCGTGCCTTTATCTCGCCACCAAAATATACGGCATTTTCCCCGCCCACCTCGAAATCCGAATGTTCCCGCCCTGAAGGGATAATAGGAGATAGACAGGGACATACAGAAGTGTTAGTGTGAATCGATCTTAGGATTTAACGATTTGAAGTGCGGCTCTTACCATAGTTGCTCGATCATCCGACCGCCAGCCACGAGTCCCTTTATTAGCATTATAATCAGCAAGTGCATCCAATACCATCGGAGGGATGTCAGACTGTTTATGTATGAGCGGTAACATTCCTGAGACGGTTCTAAAATCGTCAATTGATAGCGATGATAGTAATGAGCTCCCATTACATAAAAGCTCAATTGCTTTGAGCACTGAACGCTCATCTCTCGCAAGTACTTGTTCAATAAAGAATTGTTGTACATCTGATCGTAATGTAGTGAAGGCTTTAAGTACTGCACGAAATCTTAACCAAGCGAGGATTAATATGACTAAGTGAGACTTCTGATGAATTAAAAAGCCATCTTACCCACTCGCGAGCAAATGCGGCAATCTGCAAGTTTTTCGCCGACCGTCCGAGAGGAGTCAATTCCCTCAGGCTTGGGTCAAGGAGACCAAGTAGCTTGAGTTCATTGGTGCCCTTCGTTTTAAATTTCGGGTTCTCATTTTCGAGAGCATGGTAAAGCCATTGTAAATTACGGATATTATTTCCTGCCTGATCGAACCCCAAAGTAGCAAGCGGGAGTTGAATCTTAGCAAACAAATCTTCAAGCGAGTCAACGTCTACTGCCAACGAAGCCGGTTGCCGATTGGTGAGAACGGGAGCATGATCTCTGATTCGACGAAGAGCATTATTCTTCCAGCTCGTTTCAAACGCCGAAAATTCTGCAGAACCAGCATGTAATGGTTTGCTATGTATTTCGAATAAATCCTCAAACCACTCACCCAATGAATCCAGAACCACTCGTTCACGAATCAGCAGAGCAGCTTCCTCGCCTTTTACCAACCCTGAATAGCTAAGGTTCGCGCTTCCTATTACAGCAGCAGTCGGTTCACCTGAATTATAAGCCAAGAAGACCTTGGGATGGTATGTTCGTTGATGAGAGTATAAGTTTACGAGTACGTTGTTGTCCAATGCCGCACGAATCGCTGAAGGCTGTGTAATTCCCATCTGATCGGTGACGACCATCCGAGTAGATTCTGGAATAATGTCGCTGATT
>DASYAJ010000083.1:0-6147 GCA_036501405.1 Kapaibacterium sp. (SeqCode) | reverse complement strand
CGCCAGCACCGCCATCGACAAACAAATAATAATGTGCCCGACGATTACCATCTGCCATCGGTTTTCTACGGTGGCGCGTTCGTGCTTCAGAATCAGGGCATACCCGGCGAAGGCTACGCCGCTTGCGAGCGCGGCGATATTTCCCCAGACGCCGCGCGGCTCGAACTTCCCGACGAAAAACATTGCCATCGCCACGAGCGAGATCGCGACCGTTACCAGATCGGAGCGGCGCATTTTTATGCGAGAAATCATCGGCTCCAGGAAGAGCACATAGATCGGTGCGGTATATTGCAGGAAGATCGCGTTGGCGCTCGTCGTCAACTTTGTCGCGATGACGAAAAGTACGAGAAGCAATGCGTAACAAAGGCCGCTCGCCAGGACAAAAGGGGAAAGCCAGGGATTAACCACCCCCTGCCCCCTCCTTGAAAAGGAGGGGATATTTTTATCAGGACTTGAAAAGGAGGGAATATTCTTATCAGGACTTGAAAAGGAGGGGGTATCCTTATCAGGACTTATAGAGGCGTGCGTATTGGAGTTTTTATTTTTCCAAACGAGATAGACCGCGAACAGTGTCACAGCGGCGAACATGCTGCGCCAGAACGAAACGCCCCAGGCGTCGAGCGAGACTTCTTTGATGAAGAGTCCGCCCGTGCTCCAGAGCAGCGCGGCGGCAAGGACGGCAAGGCTTCCACGACGTGCATTCATCGACATGCAATCATTGACACGCGTTCATTGATGAGTGGTCCTCCGTTTATTTCCCGCGTTTGGACCACCCCAGCCGATCGCCTTCGGAAAGGACCGAACGAAGTTCCCCTGACGAAATCCGGTGTGCCCGCTCGAAGGAATCGACCTCCGGCTGTGTCGTGGAACTGTTCCGAAGCGGGCGATACGCGTCATACAGCGCGACGACCTCCTGCGGCGTGAACCGCTTCAGCACCTGAATATCTGGCTGCTGACGAATAACAGAGGAATCGACCCAAAGGCCGGTGGCGGAATCGACATGCGGCCCCGGAGCCGGCGTTGGGTGCGAAGGCGAAGTGAGCAGCGTATCCTGCATAGCGGCGTTCTCGTGCTTCGCGCACGCGGCCACGAGCATTGCGCCCAGCACGACCAAAAGAAGGCGATAGTTCATCGCGTGTAAAACGGCAATCGAGGCGTCGAGGTTCGAAAGGGACGGAAGAGAACACAAAGAACATATCGGAGCTTCCGGCGGCGCTGGATACCTGAGAGGGTGGGTATCCAGCGCCTGGCCGATAAGAGGCCATTTCAGGCCGTCTTTCAGCGCCGGTCACTCATTGTGCTGTGGGATGCCGGAGAGGTCACTCGCTTTCCTACTGCGCGGTCAAAAGCATCCTAATGCTTTCGCTGCGCACGAGTATGGCTGCTCCGGCAAACGTAACACGTTGTGTTACGAAAGAAAGAACTTGCCATGCGGAGTTTTGTTACACCTCGTTCGAAATTTTATCGAATTATTCTTTTTGAATTATTCCTTTGGATTATTCCATGAACGATGAACGACGCTCCGCGCGAGGCGGACACTTTTTGAAGGCCTTTGCCTCGGTATTTCTCGTCCTTGCGCTTTTCGGATGCAAAAAGGAGGAGAATGAACCCGCAAAGCCGGCCCAAAATCTTGCCGATACCCTTCCTTCGGCGCCGGTCCCTCCGTTCAACGCGGACCGTGTGTTCCACGATGTTGTCCGGCAAGTCGATTACGGCCCGCGCGTGCCGAATTCGAAATCGCATCAAGAGGTGCTGTCGTGGCTCGATTCCGCGCTGAAAAGCTGCACGCAAAATGTGGAACTTCAGAATTTCACCGATCCGGGTTACGCGAAAGGCAAGACGCTGAATTTGACGAACGTCATCGCCTCCTTCAATCCATCGGCGACGTGGCGCGTGCTGATCCTGACGCACTACGATTCGCGTCCGTGGGCAGACGAGGACTCGAACAAAGCGAACCACGATAAGCCGGTCCCTGCCGCGAACGATGGCGGCTCCGGCACAGCGGTGATGCTGGAACTGGCGCGCCAAATGAAGGACCATCCGCCGCCCATCGGGGTCGATCTCTTTTTCGACGATGGCGAAGATTATGGGAAATACGATGTCGATCAGCTTACGCGGTATTTTCTCGGGGTGAAGTATTTCGTGAGTGTGAAGCCGGCCAATTATAATCCCCGCTTTGCAATCTTGCTCGATATGGTGGGTGACACGAACGCCGATTTCATACCCGAACAGAATTCGATCCAGTCGGCGGGAACGTATGTAAACGAAATTTGGAACACAGCCGCGAATCTCGGACTCACCCATTTTCATACGAACCGCCAAACGGACATCGAGGACGATCACCTGCCGCTCATTCAGGCGGGGATTCCTTCGGTCGATATTATCGATGGCGATCTCGTCGGCCCGGCCTCCCAGGACCCGAACCGCAAGTATTGGCACACGCTGGACGACCTGCCGAAGCACATCTCGACCGAAACGCTCGGCGAAGTGGGCAAGCTGCTCTTGACGCTGATCTATCAGCGGCTTCCGAAGGATATTCCTTCGCTGTGATCGCAAAATTTCGTTCACTTAAATTATTCGATGGCATCGCTTGCGCTCCAGTTCGACGTTCCCGATGAGGACCGCGATAAACTCGAGGGATTTTTTCTGATGCGCACGCCGCTCGAAGGAATTCTGGAAAACGACGATGGCTCCCTCACGTTTTTCATTCCGGAACAAAATTGGAACGATTTAATCGCGTCCGAGGTCCGCAGCCGCTTCCCGCACACGGAATTCCTGGAGGCGATACTTTACGAAGAAAAGAACTGGAACGCGGAGTGGGAAGCTTCGATCGAACCGATTCAAGTGACGCCAGACTTGCTCATTGCGCCGTCCTGGAAAAAGGAAGAAGCCCAAGCGATGGGATCGAAATATCTGCTCATCGTCGATCCCAAAATGAGCTTTGGCACCGGCCATCACGAAACAACGCGCCTCTGTTTGCAGGCGATGGAATCGCTCCGGCTGCATAACCGAAAGGTGCTCGATCTTGGAACGGGTTCCGGGATCCTGGCGCTCTACGCGCTCGAACGGGGCGCGAAAAAAGTGCTGGCCATCGATACCGATACGTGGTCCATCCAAAATGCGCGGGAGAACCGCGCGATAAACAAGCGCTCGGATCCAGAATTCGAAATTCGAATGGGAACCATCGAGCGTGTTCGTCCGCAGGAGATGCTTGGCGTTCTTTTCGCGAATATTCATCGGAATGTTTTGCTCGAAATTCCAGCGGATCTTTTTGCCCATGCCGCCGCGCGCGCGCACTTGGTGCTTTCCGGCATTCTCGAATACGATGCGAAAGAGATTCAGACCGCCTACGAAAAAGCGGGCTTTACATTCCAGCGGGAATGGAAGGAAAACGAATGGTCCTGCCTCGTGTTTCAGCGCGTAGCATAATAAAAACACCCTATGCGCGTAGCCGCTATCGACATTGGAACGAATACGGTCCTGCTGCTCATCGCCGATGTGGAGCAGGATTCGTTCCAAGTCCTGCGCGACGATCACGCTATTGCACGGCTCGGCGAAGGCGTGGACCGGACGCACCACATTAGCGAAGCCGCGTATCAACGATTGATTCCCATCCTTCGCCGCCATCTTTCGATGGTAGAAGCATTGCACTGCGATCGCATTGATGCCATTGCTACGAGCGCCATGCGCGACGCGGAAAATCGCGAAGAAATGATCGCGCGCATTCGGCGCGAAACCGGCATCGAAATCGAACTCTTGCGCGGTGAAGAAGAAGCGCACTGGACTTATCGCGGTGCCGTGCAGGGCATGGCGACTCAGAATGAAGCACTCGCTGTGATCGACATCGGCGGTGGCAGCACGGAACTTTCGATTGGGCGTGGCGAGATGTTCGAACACGGTGTCAGCGTGGAAATTGGCGCGGTCCGAATGACGGAACGGTTCCTAACTGCTGGGAAAAGCATAGAAGAAACCCGATTGTTCATCCGGCAGATGCTGGAACAGGTGGCGATTCCAACAAGTGGGAACCGCCGTGTGATTGCCGTAGCCGGAACGCCAACGACCTTAGCTGCGGCCGAGCAAGAACTCCCCGCATTCGACGCCGCCAAAGTACAAGGCTTTACGCTTTCTCGGACCGATATCGAACGATGGATAGAAATAATGTCGCAGCACAGCAGGGAGGAACTCCTCCGGCGCTATCCCGCGATCAACAAAGCGCGCGCCGATATTCTGACGGCGGGAACACTTATTCTCGCCGAAGCAATGGAGTATCTTGGCGCTCCGGACGTGACCGTCAGCACCCAGGGCTTGCGCTATGGCATTGCACTGCGAGCTACGGAATAATTACGAGAGCGCGAGAGCTTCATTGTAACTTTTCGCTATCTTTATGGGTCATAAAACTATATGAAATATTGGATCGCGGCGTTTTGTATTTCGTGCTTGGCGCGGACGGCGCTTGCACAAATTCCAAGCGATAAGATCATTGTGAGCTATAATGGACTTACACCGTATGGCCGTAATAATCGCGATTCGGTCCTGCAATCGCTCGAAAATCTCGGAGTGCCGGTCGACTCTGTGCTCGATCGCAATGCCGTGGGAAACGATACAATCGATTACTCGCCCTTTTCCATTCTCGTATGGGCTTGCGGCGATCCTGCGGTCGGAACAGTTCCCGACAGCGGATCGGGGCAAGCAGCGCCCAATCCAAAGGAGATCGGAGAAATAGAAAACTACTTGAGTGCAGGCGAGCCTGATTGCAAGAGAACCTTCGTGATTGCTGGTCAAAATTTGGCCCATCAACTTGGTTCTGTTATGCCACACGGCTCTCTGGACACACAGTTTTTACTGTCGTCACTGCATGTTCGTTATGTCGCGAATTCTTCGGCGACGGGAATTTTTCGAGGAACGCTTATCGGGAACCAACCCTCCTATTGGAGATTTACGGATTCGCTCGTTTCCACTTCTCCGGACGTCATTGCGCCTGCCATGGAAACGCCGCCGGTAGGTCCTGTCGTCAATCAACTGGCCTATTCTTATTTCCCACATTCGCTGACGCCATTCGATAGCGGAGCCGGAGTATCGTATTATAATCCTTCCCTTAATATCATTTTTTATGGATTCGATTGGGCCGATCCGATTGTAACAAGACCAGTAGGCCATGCCGATACCACGAGCGGCGTTACTCGGGTCATGGCAGGGGCCTTCGCGTTTATCGCGAGCCATCAGTCTTTTTGCACAGCGTCGGTTCCGCAAGCCACACAGCTACCTTCGTTTGTACTGCATTCTATTGTTCCCAATCCCGCGCGAACGGCGATCACCGTGAGTTTTTCTCTTTCATCGAAAGGCAACATCTCGATCACGATTCGAGATGTTCTTGGAAAAAAGATAAAAACAGTGACGTTCCAGCATGGCTTCGAGGCCGGAACGTGGTCGCAGACCATCGTGCTGCCTGAACTACCGGAAGGAATTTACCTCTGTGAAATCTCGGCCGAGAATAGTATGGGAACCGGTAGAACGATGAGCAGAGAATTTATGGTCCAATAGTCATTACGGTTTCCGTGCCATTTATGTTCGTTTTTTCTTTGCCGCGACTGCTGTTCTCTTCTTCGGCGCACCATCCACTTTTTCCGCGATGCTCTTGGCTTGGAGGAAGTGGAGCAGGTAGTCGTAGCCGCCGGCTTTCGAATCGGTTCCGGACATATTGAAGCCGCCGAAGGGATGCGCGCCGACCATCGCGCCGGTACATTTGCGGTTGATGTAAAGATTCCCAACGAAAAATTCCTGTTTCGCCATCTCGATATTCTTGCGGCTCTTCGAATAGACCGCTCCCGTCAGGCCATATTCCGTGTTGTTCGCTACTTCGATTGCTTCCTCGAAATTTTTCACCGGAATCAGCGCCAGCACCGGACCGAAAATTTCTTCCTGCGCAAGCCTGTCCGTCGGTGCGATGTCGGCAACGACCGTCGGCAAAATATAATATCCGGTAGTGGCCGGGTCGTTACCGACCATGTGACCGCCAGCAACAACGCGGCCTTCATCTCGGCCAATATCGATATAGCTGAGGATACTCTTGAACGCACGCTCATTCACGACCGGACCGATGCGTTTGTTCTCTACGGGATCGCCGATTTCAAGCGCCTCGACACGCTG
>DASYAJ010000082.1:0-3248 GCA_036501405.1 Kapaibacterium sp. (SeqCode) | reverse complement strand
GATCCACAGCCCTAATACAAACCATGCACTGACTGTAACCGAAAAAGGAAAAATGATAAGAATCCTCACTCGGTTTCTCGGAAATAAAATCAGGTACGCCGCCAGCACACCCGCGATCGCGCCAGATGCACCAAGGCTGGGAACCCGTGAGTCGGGCATCGAAAGCGATTCTGCGAGCATCGCGACAATGCCACAAACAAAATAAAAAATGGTGAACTTTACTTTGCCGAGATTATCTTCCACGTTATCGCCGAAAATGTAAAGATAGAGCATGTTCCCAAAGATATGGGCGATGCCGCCATGCAGGAACATCGACGTGATAATGTTCGTGAACGGCTGACGGCCAGCAAAAAAATCGGCAGGAACGAGCGAATACTTCAGAACGAATGCATCGCCGCGAGAAAGTTCAAGGACGAAAACAAGGGCATTGATGAGGATGAGCACAATCGTAACAACAGGATACGATACGCGCTGGGAATTATCGTCGCCGATGGGAAGAAGCATGGAAAAGAACCAGGATTTACAGGAGGGAAAGGATTACAAGGATAAGCGAGATACTTAAAAATGGGAACTGGTCGTAGGTATTACATTATCTTGAAAATCCGTCCAATCGCGTAAATCCACTGTTTGGTGGGCATTACAGGGTTCGAACCTGTGACCTCTCGCGTGTGAAGCGAACGCTCTGGACCAGCTGAGCTAAATGCCCGAAATGTGTGCGGAAGTTCTTTAACTTCTTCGCATTCCCGGTGGTTCCGGTGCTTTTCTTCGTTCGTAACCGGACTTCTGTTCTGACGTATAATTTTCCCATGCAGCACCCGGAACTTACCGAGCAACTCAGTCAGGATTTTGGCTCGAACGCCAGCTATGTCGAGCAACTCTTGGACCGTTATCTCTCCGCACCCGATCTCGTCGATGAAAGCTGGGCGCATTACTTCGCCGAATTGATGGCTAAACTTCCGGCGAACGGGCACCACACGAACGGTCAAGCAAAAAATGGTCTTGCGGGAAATTCCGTAGTGCCTGCAAAACCAAAGCCTGCAATTGCGTTGACGAATGGCGCTGAGAATCAAGAACTCCTTCGGGGCGGCGCAAAGAAAACGGCGGAGAATATGGTGCAAAGCCTGACCGTCCCGACCGCCACTTCGGTGCGGATGGTTCCCGTAAAACTGCTGGATGAAAATCGTCGTGTTATTAACGATCATCGGACGCGACAAGGACTATCGAAAGTATCTTATACGCATCTAATCGCATGGGCAGTCATTCGAGCGCTCGATAAATTCCCGCAGATGAACGATGGATTTTTCGAAACAGCAGAAGGCCCTTCGCGCAGGAAGCGGAGCGATGTGAATTTCGGAGTGGCGGTCGATGTAGAACGAAAAGATGGATCCCGCTCGCTGCTCGTGCCGAATATCAAAGCTTCGAACAAAAAAACGTTCCGCGCCTTTCTTCAGGCTTATGACGATGCTGTTAAGCGCGCACGAACGGGAAAGCTGGAACTTTCGGATTTCGAAGGAACGACCGTTTCCCTCACAAACCCTGGCACGATTGGGACCGTCGGCTCCGTGCCGCGACTCATGGCGGGTCAATCGATGATCGTGGCAACCGGCGCGATTGAATATCCGGCCGAATACCAGTCGATGATGCCGGAAGCGTTATCGCAGGTTGGCATCAGCAAAGTCGTGCAGATTTCGAATACCTACGATCATCGTATTATTCAGGGTGCGGAGTCGGGTGCAATGCTGGAGCGTGTCCATAAACTGCTGCTCGGGGCGGATAGATTCTATGAGGGAATGTTTTCCGATCTCGAAATTCCGGTCCGCCCGTTCCATGCGGCGCAGGATACAAATCCAGCGCTGCTTCCGCTCGAAGCACGGGAACGTTTGCAGATGCGCAAGCAGGCCGGCGTGCTCGATATGATCAATGCGTATCGTGTACGTGGGCATCTTATTGCGGATCTCGATCCGCTTCACGCCGTGGCCGTTAGTTACAATGCTGAACTCGATATCGAAACGTATGGTCTCACGATCTGGGATCTCGATCGTGAATTCGATCCCGGAACTCTTATTATTCCGGAAGCTTCGACACTCCGCAAAATCATCGAAACGCTGCGCCGGGCCTATTGTGGAACTGTTGGCGTGGAATATCGCCATATTCAGAGCAGGGAAGAGAAGCTTTGGGTTCAAAAGCGCGCGGAAGGCCAACGGGAACCTATTCCAGTGGAGATACGCAAGCATATCTTGTGGAAGCTGATCTCTGCGGAACAGTTTGAAAAATTTCTTCACACGAATTATCTGGGCCAGAAGCGCTTTTCGATCGAAGGGAGCGAAACGTTAGTTCCACTTCTCGACCAATTGATTGAACGCGCGGTCGATTTAGGTGTAGGAGAAATTGTTTTTGGCATGACGCATCGCGGTCGCTTAAATGTGATCGCAAATGTACTCGGCCATTTCTGCGAACGGATTTTCACGGCATTCGAAGGCTCGGTCCATCCTAATTTTCCTGGCGATGAGGGCGATGTCAAGTATCATCAGGGCGCGGAAGGAGTTCGCGAAATTGGAGGAAAGAAAATTCCATTGACGCTCGCAAATAACCCAAGCCACTTGGAATCGGTCGATCCGGTGATTGAAGGGATGGTCCGAGCAAAGCAAGATGCACTTGCGGTAAACAACGCATGGGATAAAATTTTGCCTATCTTGATTCATGGCGACGCTGCCTTTGCCGGGCAAGGTATTGTAATGGAGACGCTTAATCTATCCCAACTGGAAGGCTATCGCGTCGGAGGAACCGTTCACATTGTCGTCAACAATCAAATTGGTTTTACGACCAGTCCCGAATTTGGACGCTCGACTGTTTATTCCACGGACATTGCACGCCTGACGCAGTCACCGATCTTCCACGTCAATGGCGATGATCCCGATGCTGCATATCGGATAATGATCTTGGCGCTCGAATATCGCGCAAAGTTTCATAAGGATGTCGTGATCGATCTCATTGGGTTCCGGCGTCTCGGCCATAACGAGACGGACGAACCAAGCTACACGCAGCCGCTCATGTATTCTCGTGTGAAAAGCCATCCAGGCGTGCGCGATATTTATGCAAAACGGTTGGTGAAAGAAGGAATTTATTCCGGCGAGGAAGTGAATGGACTGATCGAGGAACGAAAACGGCGCTATACCGATGCAATGACTCGCGCAAAACAAGTGGCGGCAAGCCAGAAGAAAGCGGAAACCGTTCCCATGCCGAAAAAG
>DASYAJ010000081.1:0-9631 GCA_036501405.1 Kapaibacterium sp. (SeqCode) | reverse complement strand
ACGAACGATACCTATCCTACTGCGATGCGGCTTTCGACGCTGCTCCTCATGCGCGAACGGCTTTTTCCGGCCATCGAAACATTGCGGGATTCCTTCCAAGCGAAGGCGCAGGAATTTTCCGATGCGGTGAAATCGGGGCGTACGCATTTGCAGGACGCGGTTCCGATCACGCTCGGCCAGGAATTCGGCGCATGGACCGGCATGATGATCCGCCATACGAAACGATTGAAAGGCGCGGAGCACGATCTCTCGTTTTTCGGTATTGGCGGCAGCGCGGCAGGCTCAGGATTAAATACGCCCGTTGGATACAGGAACTATGTTATCGAAGCATTACGTGAGATGACGGGCCTCGACATTCAACCGAGCGTGAACCTTTTCGAGGCGATGGAATCGCTCGCGGCGTTCGTGCATTTTATGGGCGGACTCAAAAATCTTGCGCTGGACCTCATCAAAATTTCGGGCGATCTTCGTCTTCTCTGCTCCGGCCCGATGACGGGTCTTGCAGAAATTACACTGCCCGCGGTTCAACCCGGTTCCAGTATCATGCCGGGAAAAGTAAATCCTTCCATTCTCGAAATGATCTCGCAAGTGGCCATGCAGGTTATTGGGAATGAAACGACGGTTTCCTACGCCTCGCAAGGCGGGCAGTTGGAACTGAACGTGATGATGCCGGTGGTGCAATTCAATCTCGCGTTTTCGGTCGAGATTCTTTCGAATGCGATGGAAGTGATGGCCCGGAAGTGCATCGATGGAATCGTTTGTGACCGCGAACGGATGCGGCATTATGCGGAATCGAGCGGGAGCCTCGTTACGGCGCTCGCGCCGGAGATTGGTTATCTTAAAGCGGCGGAGATCGGAAAAGAATCGCTCAAAACGCGGCGTTCTATTCGCGCGCTGGTTCTTGAACGCGGCCTGATGGATGAACAAAAATTGAACGAGGTGCTCGACATCGAAAAGATGGCGAAAGGTATCGATTAACCTGTCTGCAGACTGACAAAACAATCACGGAACTGTTCCTTTTCTATCAGAGGGAACCGGCGCTTTTCCGGCATAGCATTCGAAGAAGATCGAGGTATAAACAATTGGAGGCAATATGAAAACACTCAAAAATCTCCTCGGTGCGCTTGCGATTTCCGCAATGGCTTTGATGCCAGTCGTGGGGCATGCGCAATCCCGTGTGTACCTGTATCATCACGGTCACCGGGTGAATATGATCCGTTCGATGAATCATCGATTCTCGGACATTAAATCGGGCGTTCGGTATAATACCTATAAGATGTCGCATAGGGGACGAACAACGTTGACGGAACAACGTCAGGACGCACGTCGCGAATCGCTCTATCGCGCTCGGTTGAATGAGCAGCGATAACCGGACATCTCAGAAACACTCGTTAGAGCACTCGCTCTCTCGGTAATTCCTGGCCCCTCTCAGAAGAGATCTTCTCGGATGAGAGGGGTATTTTTTTTGCAGGAGGTTCCTGCACGTATGTATTGACCGTCTCGAGGACTTCTCTTCGCGTCGCAGGCTTCGAAAGATACGCTGTGCAGCCCGCTTCGATAAACTTTTGCTGATCGCCGGCCATCGCGAATGCGGTCAGGGCAATGATCGGAACGCTCGGGCAACGGGCACCCGCACGAATATCACGCGTGATCGAAAGTCCGTCGCGGCCCGGTAGATTGATATCCATGAGAATGATTGCGGGTACTTCGCGCTCGATGGCGGAGAGCGCCTCCTCGGCATTTTGGGCAAAGACTAAGCGATGATGATCGCGCAAATAAGCAGCGAGCAGGCGCTGCGTTTCAACATTGTCCTCGACGACGAGGATGATCGAGCCATTGGGGAGAGCTTCTTGTTTGACGATTTCGGTTGGCGGTGGAGCATGTTCCTCATCCTCGGTCAGAATGACGGGCGCGCGTCCGACGGCAACGAGCGGAAATAAAATCGTAAAAATAGAACCGGTTCCTTCCTGCGATCGAACCTCGATCGTTCCACCCATTTTGGTAATGAGCCGCTTGGAAATCGCAAGCCCCAGACCTGTTCCTCCATACTCTTTATTGTGGCCCTGACGGAACTCTTCAAAAAGATTCGGCAGGAAATCAATGGGAATACCGGCTCCGGTATCTTCGACCTCGATGGCAGCAAAGGTGATGTTGCCGCGCGAGCGCCGCACCGAAGTGCGGACAGTAACCGTTCCACGCGCTGTGAACTTAATGGCGTTACTGACGATATTCGTCAGGATCTGCCCAAATCGCTGGCGGTCCGCCTGAATAATAAGGGGATCGGAATCGAGTTCCAGATTGACCGAAAGCGCCTTTTGCTTTGCTCCCCAAATAAGCGGAGAAACCCACGCATCCACTTCGGCATTCACTTCGAGTTCCGATTTACGAACCTCGACATGGCCAGCCTCGATTTTCGAAAGATCGAGGATATCGTTCAGGAGCGTTAGCAGCCTGCGGCCTGACACCATGATCGACTGAAGGAACGTAGCGTGATGTTCACTCAACTGGCCTTTTAATTCTCCCATGAGGACTTCCGAAAAACCCAGAATGGCGGTCATCGGCGTTCGGATCTCATGGGACATATTCGCCAGGAACGTGGACTTCAGTTTATTGGCGGCATTGGCGCGATCGCGTTCCCGCAAATATTTCTGATTCAGGTCCCGCAGTTCCTGCCGAAGCTGAATGGCCTGCGAAATATCCCGGAATGTAGCGACCACCCCCGTCAACCGGCCAATCGCATCGTAGATCGGCGCGGCGCTTTCGAGAATCCACACTAACGTTCCGTCGGCGCGGACGATACCAAGCTCCATATTCGTAACGGCCTGACCCGTGTGCAGCGCTTTGGGCGCCGGAAGTTCATCGATGGGCACCGGACTTCCATCTTCTAAAATCGCCTGCCAGATGGGATCGTGATGCGTCAGCGACTTGAGTTGCCGAATCGGCATCCCAAGAATTTGGACCGCCGAGTCATTCGCGCCGACGATACGACCGGTATCGTCGGAAATGAGCACGGCTTCGCCGAGTTCATCGAAAAGCCTCGAGAACAGACGACTGTCTAAAAATTGTGACGGAATTTCTTGCAAATACGCCTCCGATTCCCCGGCTAGAACAGCGAACGTGGAATCAAGCTCCCCGATTGTTGGACCGGGGCGACGAAAATATGTTTCTTCAGCTCTGCTCATAATCGCATTTCGAGCGTCGGGCTTTTTTCTTTTACCCGATTGCTGCATTCTATTGTCGCAAACTAAATGGGATATATCCTAAGGGGAAATATCGCAACCAAAAACCGAAAGGATGACCTTTCAGATGGCCTAAACCCGTTTCTTATCAGACAGTTCACGGTTTTCGAAAAAAACTTTCATTATCTCAAAATAGGACATCTCCGTCTCAATGTAGCACATTATCTTGCCTGTTTTCTCAATTCCAACCAACAATTTTAAGCTTGAAATCGCAACATTCCAAGCTTTCAAATCACACTGATCGATACCAAAAAGTATCAAAAGATTGTCGTCCACCATAAAGACCTTTTAGGAAAAAGCAACATTTCGGCTCATTTTTCGTATATCGGTGCATCCATTCTTTCGGGCTTTTCACATCTCCATTCGGCTCACATCTCAAATTTCGATATGGCGCAATCACAAAACGGTACCGCTCTTCCGATCGTATATCAGCCTTTCTCCATTGAACCCACCGCAGTCGATATGAACGAAATCCGTTCGAGTGCGCGGGCGATGTTTGTCGAGACCACGAGGGAGCTTGCCGAGAAAGTCTATCAGCGGACCGAAGAAACGCTTGGCGCAATCCGCAAAAGGCTGAACCGCCCGATGACGCTCGCGGAGAAGATCGTCTATGGGCATATCTGGGAACCGGACACGCAGGAACTCGAACGCGGCAAATCATTCCTTCAGCTTCGCGTCGATCGCGTTATTATGCAGGACGCAACCGCGCAGATGGCGATTCTGCAATTCATGCAAGCCCAGCGCGATCAGGTTGCCGTTCCATCCAGCGTTCACTGCGATCACCTGATTCAAGCTTATGAAGGCGCCAAGCCCGATCTCGATCGGGCACTCGATTCGAATACGGAAGTCTATCATTTCCTCAAGGCGGCTTGCGCAAAATATGGAATCGGATTTTGGGGTCCCGGGTCGGGAATTATTCACCAGGTCGTATTAGAGAATTATGCGTTTCCTGGCGGACTGATTATCGGTAGCGATTCCCACACACCGAATATGGGCGGACTGGGAATGGTCGCTATTGGTGTGGGCGGTGCGGATACGGTCGATGCGATGGCGGGGTTCCCATGGGAAGTATTAAATCCGAAACTTGTTGGTGTGAAACTCACAGGTGAACTTTCCGGCTGGGCTGCGCCGAAGGATATTATACTGCATGTAGCCGAAAAGCTGACCGTCAAAGGCGGCACGAACCGCATTATCGAATACTTCGGCCCCGGCTGCAAAACACTTTCGACCACCGGCAAGGGAACGGTTACCAACATGGGCGCGGAAATCGGCGCAACAACCTCGGTATTCCCCTTCGATGATAATGGCGTGGCCTATATGAATGCCACTGACCGCAAAGAGATCGCCGAAGTTGCAAAAAAATATATGCACCTTCTTACTGCCGATCCCGAAGTCGAGCAGAATCCGGAAAAATACTTCGATGAGATTATCGAGATCGATCTATCGAAGCTCGAACCGCTGATCAACGGACCGTTCACACCCGATTTGGCGCACGCGGTCAGCAATCTTGCGGCCGATGCCAAAGCGAATGATTACCCGCTCAAAATTTCTGCAACGCTTATCGGAAGCTGCACCAATTCGAGTTATGAAGATTTGAGTCGCGCGGCACAGATCGCCGAGCAGGCCATTGCCAACGGCGCAAAAGCGAAAGCGCCGCTTATGATTAATCCGGGTTCCATGCTCATTCGAAAAACGGTCGATCGCGATGGGCAGCTTAAATCGCTCGAAGGCGTGGGCGCGGAAATTCTTTCGAATGCGTGCGGACCCTGCATCGGACAGTGGAAGCGCGACGATGTAAAAAAAGGCGAGCGTAATACGATCGTCAATAGTTTTAACAGGAACTTTCCGGGACGGAACGATGCGAATCCTGCCACGCTGGCCTTTGTCGCAAGCCCGGAGATTGTGATGGCGTATGCGCTCGCGGGCGATCTTTCGATCAATCCGCTGAAGGATGAACTCGAAGGCGCGAATGGAAAAAAATACAAGCTTCAGCCACCGACGAAAGTGAATCCGCTTCCGAAGGAAGGATATATCGGACGTCGCATTGGATATATTCCTCCCTCGAAAGAAGCGAAGAGCGCTACCGTAAGCGTTCCGCAGAACAGCGAGCGGTTGCAAATACTGGAACCGTTCCAGCCAATGGTCGATGCCGAGACCGCGAACATGCCGGTGCTCGTCAAGACGAAAGGCAAGACCACGACCGACCACATCTCCCCTGCGGGCGCGTGGCTGAAATATCGGGGACATCTCGATAAAATTTCGGATAATATGCTGATCGGCGCCATCAATGCCTGGTCCGGCGAAACGGGGACCACGACAAATATCTTCACGCACGAAAAAAGCGTTTCGATCCCCCAGGTTGCGCGCGATTACAAAGCGCGCGGCAAGCGCTGGGTAATAGTTGGCGATGAGAATTATGGCGAGGGCTCAAGCCGCGAACATGCCGCGATGTCCCCGCGATTTTTGGGATGCCTGGCCGTCATTGCTCGCAGCTTTGCGCGCATTCACGAATCGAATTTGAAGAAACAGGGAATTCTTCCCCTGACATTCATCGATCCCGCCGATTACGAGAAGATCAAGGAAGGCGATACGGTTTCGCTCGAATATCTCCACGAACTCGATCCCATCCGAACGGTGAACATGAAGCTGACCCATGCGGACAAGACGGAAGAAGTGATTCCGCTCAAGCATACGATGAACATGGAGCACATCGGCTGGTTCGAAGCGGGCAGCGCGCTGAATTTGATTCGGTTGCACTCCGGCCAGGGCGCCATGAGCGAAGGCGTTCACGAGGCGCCGCCGGAACCGGTGGGAGCCTAAAGCACGATAAATCTTAATCCGACGCCGATCGCGATTCTTAAGAGATTAATTCCATGTATATCTGAAACGGTTGATTGGGATTTGATCACGTTGTAACGACCATCCACAAAATCGATGGTGGTTATAAACTGATGTTGGAAGGCATAACCCATACTTACGTAGCATTGAAAGCCAAACATCGATGGATAACCATCTCCATCTCTTACCATATTGTACTTAAAACCGACGTCGCTACGGCATAGGTTAATCGAGCCTCGAGAAAAGCCGAAGAATCACCCATTGGTGGGACCCGGGTTGAAAATTCACCAGATTTATTCAAAATACTCACATTAAGAGTAAGGAATTTATCTAATCCAGATGAAACTGGAATTTCGCTCGTTACGCCGAAGAAAGGATTTGACGCAGATCCATTTCCCACAACAAAATCCGAAGGATCCAAACCAAAATGTACGAATAGCTTCATATTAGTTAAAACGCACAAGGTCGCTCCGGTTACAAAGAAACTTTAGCTTTTTTTAGAAATTCTAATTCGAAAAAGAAACGGTACCGTGAATTGTTTTCGTATTTTTGAACCATGCCATCTCGCCGCGCGTGGTTTCTTTTGGGGATCGTTATCATTCCGCTTGTTTATTCGAGCGCGATTATCGATCCTGCGTTCACACCGCGGGCGATTCTGCTTTCGGTGCTGACGCTCATCACCATCGTTGCGACGCGTAACGAGCCAGTCCGCACTTCCCCGTTACTCTGGATTTGGGCTGCGTATGCGGCATGTAATGTTGCCTCTATTTTTGTCGCGCAAAATTCGGGGGAAGCGATTTATTATTCGTCCATTGTGCTGCTTTATGGCGCGTGGCTGTTTGCGGTGATGCAGGTGAAAGTGAAGAATATAGTTTCCAACGTCAGCCGTGGAATTGCGACTCTTGCTCTTCTTCTTTCCATGATCGGTCTTCTGCAGTTTTTCGATCTGGGTTTCGGATTCATTCCCGGCGGTGAGGAGCCTTATGGGACGATGCTGACGAAAAATTTGCTTTCCTCATTCCTTTTTCTAACGGTGCCTGCTACATTTTATTGCGCCATCATTGAACGACGCGAGTGGAGAATGGTTGGGATTGCCGCATTGCTGCTCACCGTTTTTTCTATTCTTATCTCTCAAACACGCGCGGTGTGGCTGGGGGGGGCTTTATTCGGAATCGTCTTCTCGCTTGTTTTTCTTCTTTCGAAACGGAGGAACGAATTGTGGGATCGCTATCGTGTTGCATTTCGCGTTCCCGCACTGGGAATAGCGGCCTGTGTCGTGGCTGTATTTGTCTTCAATGTTGCTCCCCGAACAGGCTCCAAAGCAGTGAGCGCTATTTCGAAGGCAGAAACGCTCACCCATTATTCTTCGGATACATCGTCGCAAATGCGATTGACGGTCTGGAAGGAATCGATCGAGATGCATCGCGACCATCCCCTGATCGGAGTGGGAGCTGGCAACTGGAAAATTCAATTGCCGCATTATGGACTCGGAGATTTCAATGACTATATTCAGAACGGCAGCATTCAGTGGACCGAAACCCATAACGATTTCCTGAATGCACTCTGCGAAACCGGCATACCGGGCGGGCTTGCCTACGTAGCGCTGTTCATTGCTGCAATTTTTTTATTGCTGCGATCTCTGCGGAATGCTTCGAAGCCAGAGGAACGGTTCCTCTCGATTTCGATTGTGGCCATGCTATGTGGATTTATGGTGATCTCCTTTTTCGATTTTCCGAAATCGCGGGTGGAGCATTCCATGCTGCTCATGCTATGGTTCGGATTCGTTCCCGCGCGTGCGGCGAAGGCAAAAACTTCTTTTGTGTGGGCCCTTCCGTTCATCCTTACGATTCCGGCACTCGTTCTTTCCTTTCAGCGGTTCTCGGCAGAAACGCAGGAGCGCGAAGTCCTTCAAGCTCGAGCCGATAACGATTGGCAAAAAGAAATTGCGGAGTGTAACAAAATTTACAATGCGAAGTTGTTATCGTTGGACGCGCTCGCGACCCCGATTCTCTACTATAAAGCGGAGGGGGAATTTATGCAGACCAATTACGACGCTTCGCTTCGCGATAATCTGAAGGCGCTCAAAGCGTTTCCGAATCATTTTTATACGATGAACAATATCGGCTCGGACTACGTGAAACTTGGCGACGACCGAACGGGGGAATCGTTCTATCGCAAAGCGCTTGCGATTTCTCCGAATTTCGAGGAATCGCTGCTGAACCTTACGGCGATTTATTTCAATCGGCATCAGTATGACAGCGCCCGAATGAGCCTGACTCGATGCGATACCTCGCAACCGAATTCTCGCGCCGCGCAATATGCCGCAGCTTTGAGAAAAATACGCCAATAACAGAATTCATGAAACGTGTCCATCGTTATTCATCAAATAAATTTGTAACCGACGCGACCCAGTGCGTTTTAACTAATGGGGAAATTACTTTTGTCGTGCGATCCATTATTCCATTAATTTTCCGGTCAGTTTTTTTTCGGGAATTTCGTCATACTATCATTTACAACTCTCTTTTATGAAAAAGCTTCTCTTCTTTAGCGTATTCATGCTTCTCACGGCAGTGTCGTTTGCTCAAACGATGCGAATGACGCCGGATTCGGGAGCACAAGGTTCTCAACTCGCTGTCACGATCGTGGGAACGGGCACCCATTTCTCATCCTCCAATAACGCCTCGATGATCGCCGTTGCGTTGCTCAAGTCCGGCCAGACTTATGCTTCCGCTTATGGTTCACTTGTGAACGACTCGACGGTCACAGTCTCGATTTCGGTTTCGAATTCCATGCAGATCGGTACGTATTACGATCTTCTGGTCCAGGTGACCGATACCGGCGTTCACACCTTCTCGCAGAGCGCGGCCTTTTTGGTAACGGCTCCGCCGCCCAGCATTCGTTCCGTTAGTCCCTCTTCTGCCTACGATTCTCAAATAGTAACGGTTACAATCGCCGGGGTCAGCACGAATTTTCTGCAAGGACCAACGCCCGAAGTATCGTTCTTTCGAAATGGCGTCACCGATTTTTATGGGACGGTCGATTCCGTTATCAGCGCAACCTCCATTCAGGCATCGGTAACGGTTCCCGCAAACGCAGCCAGTGGGAGTTATTCGGTCGTCGTTTCGAACTCGCAATATTCCGATACGGGGAAATCGCTTTTTACTGCATTGGGGCAAGCTCCCACGACCCAGCATGTTCCGATGCAGATGATTCCCGATTCTGGATATCCAGGAGAGGGGCTGAGCGTGACCATCGTTGGAAATGGAACACATTTTAATGCAACGACTAATGCCTCGGTCAATATCACTTTGGAACAAGAGGACACCGCAGTTTATACGGGAACGGGTTTCATTACCAATGATTCGACGATTTCAATGTCCTTTGTAGTACGCTCCTCATTCCCGCTAAATAACTATTATGACCTCTACATTGAACTGGCCGATGATAATGGTGTAGACCGGACGTTCATTCGAGATTCTGCTTTCCATATCGTTCCGGCTCCTCCTTCGATCGTATCTGTTAACCCTTCTTCCGCTTACGATTCCCAAACCGTC
>DASYAJ010000080.1:0-2324 GCA_036501405.1 Kapaibacterium sp. (SeqCode) | reverse complement strand
CCGGTACGGCCCATGCCGCGCCGATGAGGAGCGCCGCAAGCACACGAAGCAGCGAAAAACCTAGGTCGCCGAGGATTGTCAACCATTCCATTGCAGAAACATCTTGTGTAAAAATAACATACAAGCGAAAAACGCCATACGCTAAGAGCACGGAAAGAATGACCATAAACGCCATGCCGAGGACTTTGCGCAGGGGCGTTTCTTTTTCAATTGTTACATCGAAGGCATCACGTTCAATGGCGCTTCGGCTCGCCTGAAATGCTTGGACGGTGTCGCCCGCTTTTTGACGGCGGCGGCGTTCGAACCACCGGCTCACCGATTGGATGAGTTCCGAACGCTGTACAATGGTGAGGATAAACGATTTTCCTGTCGGTTCGCCGGAAAGTTCCTCGACGCGAAACTTCCGGCTCCAGATGACAAGCGGTTTCCAGAGCACACGATCGAGAAAGATGATCATGAGTCCCATCGCAATAACGGCGCCGATCATGCCGGGAACGTTGCCGTTCTGCACTGCCATTGCCATATAGCTTCCGATTCCGGGCAAGCGAAAATCCTTCCCGCCTACGGTGAACGCTTCACTGAGTGATAAAAAGAACCACCCGCCGGCCATGGACATCATCGAATTCCAAATGAGTGGAATGGCGCTCGCGGGAAGTTCCAAGCGCCACAGTGTTTCGCGCTTACTTAGATGATAGCTTTTCGAGGCATCGACCATATCCTGCGGGATCGATTTGATCGAATGATAGAATGCGAAGGTCATGTTCCAGACCTGGCCGGTGAAGATCGTGATGACGGAGGCAATCTCCAATCCGAAATTCGAATGGGGGAAAAGAAACACGAAGGCGAGCACGAGTCCGGGAAGGAATGCGACGATGGGAACGCTTTGCAAAATGTCGAGAAGCGAAAGCATGAATCGTTCCGCACGCTTCGAATGGGCCATCATGTAGCCATACGCAACCGTGAAGAGCAGCGAAATCACGTATGCGCCGAGTCCGCGAGCCAGCGAATAGAGCGTGTAGAGCGGGAGATAGCGGAACTCCGAGTGAATTTCAATATGCGGCGAGAGCGCCGAAGACCACTCGCGCGAAACGAGCATGAGCCAATAGATCATGCCGCCCAGAATGCCGAAGACAATCAGGTCGGCATAGCTGAGGCGCCGGGGAAGGCTGAGGGCGTCGCGTACAAAGCTCATGGTGATGTAGTCGTGACCTTTAGGTCACGGAGAATGATAATCGAATCGCCGTGACCTAAAGGTCACGACTACAAAAAAGCCGGATTGCATTGCAATCCGGCTGTGAACACAAACTGTTTTACTTTTACGCCCCGGTCGAATATTTCTTTTTTGTTAAGACTTTCGAGCGGGCACTTTGGATCGCCGCAGCATCGGGAGCCATTTGTGGGCCGTCGGTTCCCGAAAGCCTCGCATACGATCGTTCCGCACGATCGATGGCGACGAGCGCTTCTTTTCTGCGGCGCACTACCGAAAATCCGAAGCCAATCACCAGCGTAATAATACCACCCCATACAAGATTGATAAAGGGCTTCACAAATGCTTCGACGGTCACGACTTCCGTCGGTGGCGCTGGCAGATTGTTATCGTCGAAATAACGGATGACCACTCTGGAGTTCGCCGGGTTTTGCATGTCCGGCATCAGCTGCGCAAGCTGAATGTGATAGGCGGTATTGGGAACCTGAATATCGTCTTCTTTCACTTCCTGTGTCGCGAGGCTTCGCGTGACACCAAGCACGAGCGTATCGCCTGCGGGATGTTCTTCGGTCGCAGCGACAACCGTGGCTTTGACGTGGAAGGATTGCTGCGATAGCATTTTCGCACGTTCGGAGGCTGGAAAATCGAAGTCGATGAATTTGATCTTCAGCTTTCCATCGAGTCCGCTAATTTCCTGCTGTTTATGGAGGGTATCTTTCGGAATGCCGCCTTCTTCTTCGAAGCCATCGAGAGTAAAATAGAGATCGCGAAATGCATACTTTACGATGCTCGGATTTCGGAACGGTTCCTGCCGTTGATTGAAATCGGTCCAGAAGGTGAGTGGCCGCGCCGTGCCGATATAGCCATGCTTATCGGCCATATTGATGAGCCAATAGGTATGCTCGTTCGCGGCAGGTTGAATACCGGCGAAGGTACACGTATAATCGCCGCCGAATGCACGCACAGGTTTATCTTTTGGAAGGCGAATGACTTCACGTTTCGTATAACCATTTGCGGCGATGACGCCGATCACGAATATCGCAAGTCCGATATGCGCGACATACGCACCGAGGAACTTTGTATCGAAAATAAATTTCGGATAACCTGCGACGACAAA
>DASYAJ010000079.1:0-2777 GCA_036501405.1 Kapaibacterium sp. (SeqCode) | reverse complement strand
TTTCGGGAAGGATATAGGTGTGCGCATTATCGCCTTCGTTATGGGCTAAGAGCATGGCGGGAAAAAGAATCGTGTGAAACACGATATTATCTTTTCCGAGGAATGGAATCCACCGGGTTCCCGCATCCTGCCACCAGGTCCGCCATGTGTCGGGAACAATTTCCTTCGTGGCGCTAATGTAGCCAATCGGCGCATCGAACCAAACGTACAGTACTTTTCCTTCGGCGCCAGGAAGCGGCACGGGGATGCCCCAATTCAAATCGCGAGTAATCGGGCGGTCCTGCAAGCCTGCTTTGAGCCAGCTCCGCGCGGCTTGCAGCACATTATCCTTCCAATCCTCGCGATGCGATTCGATATAAGTTTCTAATTCCTTTTGAAATCGCGAGAGCGCAAAGTACCAATGTTTCGTGGAACGAATAACGGGAACCGATCCCGTCACTTTCGATCGCGGATTAATCAGTTCTGTTTGATTGAGATAGGTCCCGCAATTTTCGCACTGGTCGCCGCGCGCGTTTGGATTCGAGCAGACCGGACATGTTCCTTCCACATAGCGGTCCGGAAGGAACATTTTCGCCTGTTCATCATAGAGCTGCGGTTCTTCCTTGGGAACCAGAAATCCGCCGTTGTATAAAGTCAGGAAAAATTCCTGGGACGTTTCGCGATGCACCGGGCTGGTGGTGCGGGCATAATAATCGAACGAAATTCCGAGTTTTTCGAACGACGCTTTATTGAGATAGTGAAACCGATCGACAATTTCCTGTGGCGAGACTTTTTCTTTGTCGGCAGAAATGGTGATCGGTACGCCATGCTCATCGGAGCCGCAAATAAAAAGCACGGCTTCGCCCGAAAGGCGTTTGAAGCGCGCATAAAGGTCGGCGGGTAAATAACATCCGGCTAAATGGCCGATATGCAGCGGCCCGTTCGCATAAGGCAGTGCTGCTGTGATGAGTGTGCGTTGAAATTCTGACATGAAGCATGGAAAACGTGCAGAGTGCTGAGACTACTCCCGGCTTAGCGGTGTTTCTCCTGCGTGCTCGAAACCCTGCATGCTACGCGATACGTCACGCCCCTGCGCGAAGGCGGTTCGCTTCCGGCCATTGTCGAAGCGAACGACGATGGCCTTTACGTGCTGAAATTTCGCGGCGCTGGACAAGGAAAAAAAGCGCTTATTGCGGAATTGATTTCCGGCGAGCTTGCGCGACTGCTTGGTCTTCCCATCCCGCAGCTCGCGTTTATGCATCTCGATCCGATGCTCGGACGCAACGAACCGGACTACGAAATCCGAACGCTGATCGAAGCGAGCGCAGGCCTGAATCTTGCGATGGACTTCCTGCCCGGCTCGATTACATTCGATCCCACGGTGAATACTATCGATGCCGATCTGGCTTCGCGCATTGTTTGGTTCGATGCGCTTATTATGAATGTCGATCGGACGGCCCGCAACACCAACATGCTCGTGTGGCATAAGAACGTGTACCTGATCGACCACGGCGCATCGCTTTTTTTTCATCATCAATGGGAAACGGCGGAAGGAAAGTACGCCTCGCCGTTTGCGCCGGTGCGCGATCATGTTCTGCTGCGATATGCGCACAATCTCGATGCGGTCTCCGAAGGATGGAAAAACATTCCATGGATGGACACGCTTCGTTCCGTCATTGAAACGATTCCCGACGATTGGCTGATCGGGGAACCCCATTTCTCTTCTATCGGGGAGCATCGCGCGGCTTATCTTTTATTTTTCGAACAGCGGTTGGCATCATCTCACATTTTTGAAGCGGAGGCAATCAGTGCCAGAAAAAACCTCATTTGATTATGCCGTTATCCGCGTTGTTCCGCGCGTGGATCGCGCGGAATTTATGAACGCGGGTGTAATCCTCTTTGCGCGAACCGTGCGCTTTCTGGAAGCGCGCATTTCACTCGATCGAGCGCGGCTCCTTTCGCTCTTTCCGAAGGCCGATATTTCGGAGATCGAACATCACCTGACGGGCATACCAAAAATTTGTGCCGGAGAAAAAGATTCCGGCCCCATTGGCGCGCTGCCACAGCACGAACGCTGGCACTGGCTCGTCGCGCCGCGAAGCACGATCATTCAGACATCGGAAACGCATTCGGGAATTTGTGACGATCCGGCCACGGCGCTGGATCGATTGATGCAATCGCTTGTTCTGCACTCGATTTCAGAATGATCGAACGTTTCGTACATCGCTTCTGGAAAGATGCAGCGTGTCTTAGCGGCATAGCGATTCTCATCGTCATCGTCTTTTGGCCGGCGCTTTTTGAAGGAAGATTGATCATTCCCACCGATCAATTCGATACGATGACGCTGCCTTTTTCGGCGCAGTACGGTCATCCACAAGCATTCAATCATAATTTAACGGATGCTGTGATGCAGAGCTATCCGTGGAAAGTCGAAGCGCAGCGTGCATTCCGAAAGGGAGAATTCTTTTTTTGGAACCCGCTGATTTTCAATGGGTATCCTCAGTCGGCAGCGTCGCGGCACACGTACGATGTTTTTAATCTTTTGCTACTGCCCCTCGATCTTCCGTTTGCCTTCACGTTGATATTAGTCTTAGAACTTTTTACTGCGGGAGTCGGGATGTTTTTTCTGTTACGGACGCATGGAAGAGGACATTGGATTTCCTTGATGTTTGCGCTGGCGTGGACCTTTAACGGAATGTTCCTAACCGATATGTACATCCTCTGGCCTCTTGCCACGTTTTGTTGGGTTCCGTTTGCTCTTGCAACATCATTGCGATATCAGCAGAAGAATGAATTAT
>DASYAJ010000078.1:0-4573 GCA_036501405.1 Kapaibacterium sp. (SeqCode) | reverse complement strand
ACCCTCTATCCACAGCAAGAAGTTTCGCGCGTATTTCCTTAATAACATCAGGTTTGATCCGTCTGATATGGGCTAGATGCTGATGAGAAATTTCCCATTCGCCAGGCATCCATCTCCCTTCTCCAAAATAACAGCCCATCGCACACGCACATCCTTCTTCAAGCACAGTATACCTGCCGGCACGATTTGGTGCAAGGCAATGTGTTAACTCATGTGCCAGCCGCATTGAAGTTTCTTCACGGTTCTCGTCTGGAACGCCGAGATATATGGTTCGGGTATTTTCGCCAGAGATTGCCGAAAATGGTGCTTTGCCGTCTGCGGTCTTCTCGAAGCTAATATTGTCAATAGTGAAGCTTAAATCGCGCGGGCCAAAAAATTCTTCAGCCTTCGACATCATTTCTATCCCACGCGAAACAACCTTACTACGAAACTGACGGAGTGAGTCGGTCGGGAATTGATCGGCCTCACTTTGATAATGGCCAATAATCGCTTGTAAATCCTTCATATCAATACTCAACCACTTGTGTTTTGAAAACAATCCTATAGCGGAATGGCTTGGACTCTGGCATGTTAAGAACCTCGTGAAACACATGTCGCTTCTTTTGTTTGCTCTTGCATTTTTAATTCCCACTCGCAGTTTTGGGTGGGGTAAGGATGGTCATGCCGCCATCGTTCGTCTGCCTTCCTGAATTTAATTCCCATCCCGTTTGCGGAAGGATTAGGGGAGGGTGTGTGGGAACCACACTCTGAAAATTAAAAATATCGTTCCGAGCGACACCCTCCCCCGGCCCCTCCCGCAAGCGGGAGGGGAGAATAAATCAGACCGCGAGCGGCTTTATACCATCCTCGATACCACCGATCTCGTGGTTTTAGTCGTAGAGCGATGGAGTACTCGCAGCCCGGAGCGAAGCGTAGCCGCTTGCGGTGGAGCCTAGTCGCTTGCGGCGAAAGCGGAATGCTGGGTTGGCGTTCGTTTTCGGTTCCCATCGTTCTGAAAGGAGGGAGTAAATCACCGGCGGCTAACATCGCCCCCCGATCAGGTCGAGGGCAGGCTCTTTCAGTGCTAATAAACGCTCAAGAGGGTAAGCGGGGGAATTACAGCAAAAAATGAAAATATTTAGATAATTACTGAAACATTTTTGATCTATTTGCGTAAAAGGTCGAATATGTCTTTGCGAAAATTAAAATCGCCATTTTTCTTTCAGTCAGAAACGAAAAATGAAAACACATCCAACACGCACTATAAAATCTGTTGGAACAAGGAAAAGGAGAAGTTCGAGGTAACAGAAAAAAGCCTGGGAAAAATTTGCAGAAACAGAAAAACCCGCTCGTGGCGGAGCGGGTCACAAAAAGGTGCGCGAAGAAGCTTACGCTTCCTCTTCCTGGATGCGCAACTGGCGCCTCGCGGCGCGCTGGCGAAGCATTTTGTTCTTCACCGATGGCTTTTCAAAAAAAGTGCGACGGCGATACTCTTTCAGAATACCGGCTCGTTCGTATTTCTTCTTGAAGCGGCGCAGAGCGCGATCGATCGGCTCGTGTTCTTGTACAATAATTCCTACCAAACCTTGTCTCCTATAAAATTTTTGTGGGGCGGTGAAAACCGGTTACGATGGCTGAAAGTTCTCGAGAAGTTTTCTTTCTCCCGATTTTTCGAAATGAACGATGACGGCATTGCGTCCGCTGGCGGTTACTTCTTTTCCGATAACGGTGCCGACATCGTCCCAGTCCTTATGAAATATCGCTTCTCCAATCGCATAAATACGGCTGGGAGAATAGGGTGTGCATTCCGAGGGCGAAACCATCGTATGCGTTTTCGGCTTTTCGCTCATGAGGGCCGTGAGGTTCACCAGCATCGTATTGTGGCATTTTGTACAACGGACCCAAAGGTTTTCTGGCTCCGGCTGGCCCTCCTGAAGCGGCTCCGAAGTTTCGGCGGCCACTTGGTTTTTAGCTTCACCAACGATCTCTTTGCGGGCGGTACGCGTGCATTCCGAGCAGAGCATCAGCCCAGTGATGTACTTGGAACGCCGCTTAGTTCGAGTAGTCGTGGATTTCGTCGCAGTTTTTGTAGCCAAAATAAAAAGTCCCTTATCTGTTTTAGAGCGATGTTCCGAACTACGATGTTTTCTTTTGGAAATACAGCGAATCGGAAGTCTAATAAAACGATGCTCATTACATATTACGTTCCCCTCAACGGCTATCGATCGTCCAGGACTTCATTATGAAAATTCATTCAGCGGGGCCATTTAGATAAATTTTGAAGCACTAAGAGTTAGCGTGAGAATGTTCCAATGCGATAATTTTAGATTTAGAATTGATTACGAGAAAGTACCTTTTCCTCTTTATCCTACTTCTATCTGCTCCGGTCTTCGGACAGCGCAGAGGATTAACGGCGCCGAGCCCGTCTTCTCCTTCTTCGAGGACACCAGTTCCGGATAAAACCGCGAACCGGACCGATTGGAGTTTTCTTCCGCTTTCAGCGAGCCATGCCGATCAATTCGTAGAAGCCCATCCCACCTACGATGGACGCGGCGTGCTCGTTTTTATCTTCGATACCGGAGTCGATCCGGGAATCGATGGACTCCAAACAACGACCGAAGGGAAGCGAAAGATTATCGATGTGCAGGACCTTTCGGGAACCGGAGATGTCACTTATGTTCCCGCTGAGCGCAATGGAGATGAACTGCGTGTGGGAGGCAAAGCCGTATTAAGAGGATTGAATAAAATTCAGGCTAACCCAATCGATGGAACGTATTATTACGGCGCATTGAATGAGCAAAGGTTTCAATCCGGTATCGGGGATCTCAATTTCAATGGCAAAAACAATGACACGTTCGGAGTTCTTGTGTTCGAGGATGCGACAAATCATTATGCCGCTTATGTCGATTCCGACGGCGATGGCGATCTATCCAAGGAGCATAAAGTTACCAACTACCGCGAGCATTTCGAAACCTTCGCATTTCATTCGGCGGATAGCCTCGCTTCATCGGGACGCCGGTTAACAGGCGCGGTAAATATCTTTCCCGAGGAGAATCGGATTTCGCTTTATTTCGACGATGGCAGCCACGGAACGCATGTTGCAGGCATAGCGACGGGGCACAATATCGATAAGGAGGTAGGATTTAATGGTCTTGCGCCGGGTGCGCAGGTCATTGCGCTGAAATTTGCCGATAATAATGCGGGCGGCGTAACCGTAAGCGGTTCGATGGAACGAGCGTTCGAGATCGCCGCCGATTCCGCAAGGAACGGTTCCCAACCTGTCGTCGTGAATATGAGCTTCGGCATTGGGAACGAACTCGAAGGCCATGCGGTGATGGACAAGTGGCTCGATAGCCTTCTTGCTGCCACCCCCAATTTGACGGTCTGCGTGTCGGCGGGCAACGAAGGTCCGGGACTTTCGAGCGTGGGTTTGCCCGGCTCTGCGGACAGGATTATTTCGGTCGGCGCAGCGCTCCCGGCTAATGCTGCCCGCGATCTCTATGATATTTACGCGACGCATCCGGTCCTTTTCGATTTCTCTTCGCGTGGCGGAGAACTGGCAAAGCCGGATATTGTTGCGCCCGGAACGGCCGTCAGTACCATTCCCGATTATGTCGATGAAGACCGTTACAATGGCACCAGTATGTCCTCGCCGTATGCGACGGGTTGCTCTGCCCTTTTGGTTTCTGCTATGGTACAAGCGTTCCCACGTTGGACCGTGAATGCGTTCGAAGTGAAGCGAGCGTTCATGCTGACAGCGCAGCATATCGATGGCTGCACGCCGCTCGATGAAGGCGGGGGAATGATCGACGTCCCGGCGGCCTTCGAACTGCTTGCAAAATGGGAGCGGAGCGGATTCATTCCCGTTCCCGTTGCAATCCAGGCGGCGATTCCATCCGATGTAGTCACTGGAACAGCCGCGTATTTTCGCGCGGGGAATTTTCCTTCCGATGGCGAGCGCGAAACGTTTACGATACAACCCGAAGAGGTATCCGGCACCAGCGAACGCCAGCGAGCGATTGGAATGCAGGCGTTCGAGCTTGTTTCTGATGCCGAATGGATGTCGCCGGTGCAGTCGAGTATTTACCGCCGAGGCTCTGGTACCATGGAAGCGGATGTTCGCTATAATGCGAAACTGCTCGAGACGCCGGGAATCTATTCTGGAAGGATTTGGGGTTATGAAAAAGGAAGCGCGCATACCCGTGCCAATTCCGCGTTCGAATTAGTGAACACCGTTATCGTACCGCATTGCTTTTCCGATCGTGACCAAGACCAAATTTCCTTATCGCCGATGAAGCTTTCAGCCGGAACCCTTCGTCGAGAATTTTTTGCGATCCCACCCGCAACAAAGGAAGTAAAAGTGACGCTTTCCACATCGGATGCACGCGGTGGCTGCAACGTTCAACTCTTCGATAACGATGGGAAGGAATTCTCCGGCTTGGGCATTCGGAACGATTCGAAGCAGCGGACTTCCACGCTCTATCTATCCGGCGCGCAGCTTACTCCCGGCGTGTGGGAAGCCGATATTTCCCGAACAATGACGAGCGAAGATGAACGCGACATGACGGTGGATATGACGCTTCAGGCTACTCCG
>DASYAJ010000077.1:0-1594 GCA_036501405.1 Kapaibacterium sp. (SeqCode) | reverse complement strand
AGTCAAGGTGTTTCATTCGTACTGTCGAGCCTTTCGATCATGAAGGGCGGTGAAATTTTTGTTCCAAAAATTCCGTCGATGAAAGTCACGGACTTATTTTCGGCCATGGCTCCAAACTTGCCTTTGAAAGTGACCGGAGTTCGTCCCGGCGAAAAATTGCACGAAGCTATGATTACCGAAGATGATTCAAGAACAACGGTTGAATTGGCGGATCGCTACATTATCGAACCCGCTTTTGCCGAGCACCGGCTCGGGCGCTCAATTACCGGCAGGCTTGTTCCCGACCGCTTCCGATATGCCTCCGATACCAATGGTGAATGGGTAGACGTAGCGATACTGCGCGATTTGCTCGCTCATAAGCGGGGACAATCGCGGTAATAGCACTTCGCCATCGATGACTCGGAACGGAAAATTTTTGCCTTATGGGCGACACGTGATCGAAGACGACGATATTGCGGCAGTCGTCGATGTGCTGCGTGGCGATTGGCTAACAACGGGCCCGACGACTGAGAAATTTGATCGGGCGTTCGCGATAGCTGTCGATGCGCCATTTGCAGTTTCTTGTTCATCTGGAACGGCAGCTTTGCATATCGCCGCTCTAGCGGCCAATCTCGGACCGGGCGACCGAGCTATTGTTCCGGCGGTGACGTTCCTCGCGACCGCGAATGCCGTGCGCTACGCAGGTGCCGAAGTAGTTTTTAGCGACGTCGATCCAAACACGGGCCTAATGCGGCCCACCGACTTGGAAGCAGCATTTGCGCGTGCGGGCGGTCCAGTGAAAGCAGTATTCCCCGTGCATCTGGCAGGTCAATGCGAGAATCTGCCCGTCGTTCACGATATTGCAAGTCATAAATCTGCGATCGTGATTGAAGATGCGTGCCATGCGTTAGGCACGAATTATCTACGCGACAGCCTGACCACGAAAGTAGGCTCGTGCGTTGATGCCACGATGTCAGCTTTTTCATTTCATCCTGTGAAGGCCATTGCAATGGGAGAAGGCGGCGCTGTCACAACGCGCGATCCTACTCTGGCAAAACGGCTTTTGCGCTTACGCAATCACGGTATGACGCGTGATGTCGGGCAATTCGAGCAGAAGGATCTAGCGTTCGATTCTGATGGAATTCCAAATCCCTGGTATTATGAGATGTCGGAGATCGGGTATAACTATCGTGCTTCCGATATCCATGCAGCTCTCGGTTTGTCGCAGCTTAGAAAAATTGACCGGTTCGTAAGTGCTCGGAGGAATATCGCAAGGCATTACGACCGTTGTCTGAAGCATCTTGCGCCGCTAATCACTCCCTTGGCCCGTGCGCCAAATTGCGAGCCCGCTTGGCATCTTTATGTAGCGCTTTTCGATTTTGATGGATTAAGAGTATCCCGCAATAAATTAATGGCTCTGTTGAAAGAGGAAGGTATCGGCACGCAAGTACATTACATACCAGTATCGGCGCAGCCTTATTACCGCCGTCGTTATAACAACATTCCGCTGCCGGGGGCTGACCGTTACTATAGCCGTTGCCTTACGCTACCGCTCCACGCCGATATGACCGAAAGCGATGTTGACCGCGTGGTTTCAGCGCTGACCGGTATTGTT
>DASYAJ010000076.1:0-6691 GCA_036501405.1 Kapaibacterium sp. (SeqCode) | reverse complement strand
TTCGCATCAATCATGCGAACGAAGCAGCAGTGGAAGCAGCTATCGAGCAGGCCAGCCGAAGCTGGGACCCGAAAGCGCCAAAACCAATGATTCTGGCGCAAGGTCCAGCCGTACATGAATTGCTCCGCGATTCCAGTTTGCATTTGATGTGCGAATCGTTCCTCTTTTTTCCGGTTCCCGGAGTGCCGCAAACAACAGATTCCATAATCGCCCGCGCTCGCGTGAAGTACATCATCGACTATAACAAACCGATGACGGCTGAATATGAATTGGCCGTGCGGCGGGGGACACCCATCTTCTCACGAAGCGGGCCACTGCTCGATCGCACGGTCGATTATTTCCATGATACAGCGAGCGAGCTCGACACGCTGACGATGTACAAAGTCGATAGCGCAAAATAAGTTCTCGCTGCTCTTTTCTTGAAAAAACAATACATTGTCGATTGGTATTGGATCGCGGCGATTGGCGGCGCGGCAACCCTGCTCGCCATTACATTGCTGCTTCCGCTCGGCTTCGATAACGATCTCTATGAGTCTATGGGATGGGCGCTCTATGCCTATCATGGCCTTCCTTACATCGGTTCATGGGACCACAATTTTCCGGGAATCGTTTTTATCCACTGGTCGAGCATCACACTCTTCGGCGCAAGCGATTTTGGGTTCCGGTTGTTCGATTATGTCGTCCACATCGCGATGGCCGCACTGTACTACCGCTTGCTTCGAAACTGGCTTTCGCCAAGAGCAAGTCTTATCGGTGTGATGCTTTATGCGCTCTATTATGCCAGCGGTCTTTGGGGGCTTGCGGGCCAGCGAGATACTTACGTAGGGTTTTTGCTCATCGCATCGGTCATCCTTTTTTATTCCATTCAAAATAATCGCGGCCGGAAATCGATCTATTCCTTTCTTATTGGGATTTTTTGTGGACTTTCGTTCCTTCTGCGTCCGACGTATGCCTTTTTTGGACTTTCGTTTTTCATTCTGTTATGGATAGAGACGAAAAACATAAGGACGCTCCTTCTTTACCTTACTGGGTGCGTGTTACCCAGCTTTCTGTTCTTGCTACCGTATTTCTTTATTCCGAATGGGATATTGCAGGTCTATAACACGATTATCCGGTTCAATCTTGAAGTTTATTCGTCGGTTCATGTTCCGATTAATGTTGTCTCGAATGGCCGGTTCCCGATCTATGCGTTCGCGGCCATTGGTATTTGGTCCTCGTTAAGGAATCATTCCAAAAGCAAGAAAGATCGAACGATGTTTCTGCTGCTGGCCGCGAGCGCGCTTATTTCTCCGGTTATGATGGGAAAATATTTCAGCTATCATCTCGAACCGCTCCTGATCTTGCTGATCGGCTTTGCCGCGCTCGGATTCGAACAGTTGCTATCGTACGTCAAGATTCCTATGGTGCAAATCGCTTCCATTATTTTGGGATTCTTATTGTTTATCTACGCCTATTATCCGCGCCAGCTTCTTCGCTATTTTGTGGAAGCGCACGGTTCCAGCTCCGAACGAATAGAAGCTGTGTACGAACAAGTGCTCTCTGACAGCTTGTTTGGACTTGCCCGCCAACAACAAGTAATAGCTTTCGTCGATCGCGGCGTGCCAGTCAATGCTCGGGTCGAATACGTGTCAATCTTTCCATCGCTCCGCTGGCGGCTGCGCCGGATGGCGCCGACGCGATTCACATCGATCGTTCCGCTCTCGGCTTATCAACGCATGGTTCCCGCATACAGCGCCGGTTGGCGGAAAGAATTTATCGATACACTCATCACAGATCCCGCGCCGCTCCTAATCGTTTCTCGGTCCCAGACGTGGTGGCCGTTCGTCGGCAAAACGAATGACAGCGCTATTCGCTCGATTCCGAAATTCGATAGCGTGCTTGCAACGAACTATACCTTCGATACTGCGATCGGTGGCTACGCAATTTATCGTTCCCGCAAATGACGGCACGAAAAATTTTGAATGGATGCGTTTATGCCGCTGGTGCGGCCTATATTGCTTTGTTTCTTTTTACCGCAACGCTCCGGCTTCTCTATCCTTATGAAGTCGAGTGGAACGAAGGCGCGGTCCTCGATCACGCGATTCGCGTCCTCGATGGGAAGCCGATTTATGGCGCGCCATCACTTAATTTTTCGCCGTTTGTCTATACGCCGTTTTATTATTATGCTGTGGCCGCATTGATGAAGGTGGGTGGAATAGGACTTTGGTCAGGGAGATTGATTTCCATTCTTGCAACGCTCTTCACTTCGGCAATTATTTTTCGGATCGTCCATCGTGAAAGTAGTTCCCATTTCCTTGCGTTTTCGGGTTCCGCACTGTACATCGCCTTTTATCATATCACGGGATTTTTTTACGACATCGTCCGCATGGATGCCCTTGCCATATTTCTTGTTGCTGGGAGTTTGTATGTGGCATTGTACGTGCGGCGTGGTTATCTTTATGCGGCAATGTTCACGCTGCTCGCTTATTACACGAAGCAGCAAATGATTTTCATTTTGCCGGCAATTGCAATAGGTCTCTATTTCAGGGATAGAAAGCAGAGTTTGCGGTATGCCGCACTTTCGGTTGCCTCGATTGTCATCGCGACATTATTGTTTAATTTCACGACGCACGGTTGGTTCAGCTATTTCACATCTTCGATTCCCGCTGTCAAGGCAAGCCATGGATTTTCGTGGAAAACGCTCATTGAATTTTATCCGACGTGGATTATTGGCACGCTTGGAATTTTTACTACCGTTATTCTTCTTGGAATTATTCTTCGAGATAAATCAGATAAAAATCTACTTTTAATCTGTGGGTGGTTTTTCGCGCTTGTTTCCGCAAGCATTAGCTTCGCAAATCCGGGTGGCTATCAAAATGTGCTGATGCCGCTCATGTTGATGATCTCCATTCTTTTCCCAATAAGCATTGTTAAATTAATACAATCTATTCCCCAAGGGCCATATCTCGGCCCAATAATTCTTCTCAGTGGTTTTCTTGCTTTGATCTACAATCCGCTCGGCCAGACAATGCTGCTTGCAAGCAACAAGCAAAAAAATGCGGGCGACGAATGTATTCAAAAGCTAAAAGAAATTCCGGGCGATGTGTGGATTCCCTTCCACGGATATATCGGAAGCTTGGCAGGGAAGGGTATGCACGCGCATTACATGGCCGTGAATGATGCGCTTGAAATGCACGACGCCCACAGCATCCGGTTGGAAAATGAGATCGTGTCTGCGACGCGAAACCATCGGTTTGCCGCGATCGTCCTCGATGAGCAGCGCGTGTACCGATGGGATTCAATCCCTTATTATATGCGCGCCCAAAAAATCTTTAGCGTTCCCAATGTCTTTCTTTCCCGCATTGGCGAAGCCCCAACGCGCCCGAACTTCATTTATCTTCCCTCGCCATGAGAACGAATCAGTGGCTTTCCGTTCTGCTTCTGGTGCTGATCGCAATCGCGCTGGTCGATCAGGCGCGGTTTCTTTTCGTCTATCCGGTTCCCGACACAGGCATGTGGTTTGGCGATGAAAGCTGGACGATGCTCGCGCTTCGAGCACTGATGCGAACGGGAGTTGCGCGCGTTCCCGAAGCGCTGGGTTCTTCACTTGCTCATTCCAATGGTTTTATTAATGGCAGTGTATGGATTACCGGTATTCTGTACGGAGTTCCCGCATTACTTTTTAGCAACGCTGCAACTCCCGTTGCCATCGGCAGGATCGTCACGCAAGTCCTTTCGATTTTTACGCTCGCACTCTTATTTCGTCTTATAAGAAGAATGGGAACATCCGTAATCGCGGCCCTCCTTGCTATCCTTGTGTTTATTTGCTCGAATGTGTTTTATTTTTCAAGTCACTCTGCGAGGCTCGATATGGTAACGGGTCTTGCGATCTTGATATTTTTTTATTGCATTTTTATTTTGTTTGAGCAATCGAAAAGTAGAATAAAGAATCGATCGGTGTTCCTGTTCACTTTTTTCTCCGCGCTGTCACTTACAATCTATGTCCACGTTCCCGCGCTTATCGTTCTACCATTGCTTTATTCGCTTTGGTATTTCGGCGTATTTCGGAATGGGAAACAATTTGCGTTTGCTTTGGCAGGTATCGTCATGGGAACCGCGATACTCCTTGCAGCCTATTGGGTCAGTGTCGGTTCGCTCGACATGCTTGGAAGTGGATATAATCAATATTATAACGTCGCGAATTCAATCCCAGTCCTGCACCTGCTGTCCTGGCGTGTGCAAAAAATCAACACGATGGATCGCGCGGTGCAAGTTTGGGAAGTGGCTTGGCCCTTAGTCCTATTGATCTTCCTAGGAATGGTTACCAGAGTCTTGAAACACGATCGCTTCGAAGAGAAGGAACGATTTATTCTCTTTAATGCTATTTTGCTTTTCGTTGGATGGGGTCTCTTTGGTGGTCCAGCCGTGTTTTATAATATCTATGTCATGCCGGTAATGGCATTATGTGCCGCGATATTCATTCGACCTATCTTTAGTCATACTATTATAAGCGTACCAGCAATTCTTCTTATCGTACTTACCGTTGTCATTGCGTCGTTTGCATTCATTCAACAGGAACGATATGGGAATGTGGGAACCGAATTATGCCAAGGAAACGATAATGCCGTTCGGTCGATCCTTGCTTCCGTGGAATCTTCTGAGAAATCTCCGCTTATTCTTACGGACGAACCGGGCGAGAACGAACTGAGCGGGAACCGGAATGTCCGATTGATGACGAATCATTTTCTTCTGTTTGGAGAAGGAAATAAATCGACCGAACAGATTCTTCGAGAGAACCATGTGGAGTATTTGCTCCTTTACTCTTGCGGGGCATGGCACAGTCCTTTTCAACAGCTTGCCGATTCTTTGTACACGAAGCTCGATGAGCGCATGGGAATGTTTAATGATTTAGGAAGATCGTATAACGATCCGCGATGGGAATTGCGGGACACCCTTCGACTCTATCGACCGAAACCGTAATGGAACGAATCACAAGCCGTGAACGCATGTTGTCCGCGGTGATCGCGGCAATGATTGTGCTCGTCCTCGTGATGCAGGCATGGTCGCTTTATGAATTTCCGCAGCCGGATAGTTCACGTTGGTGGGGCGATGAAACCGGTCAGATGCTCGAACTCCGAACGGAACTGACGGATGGTTATGCTCGGATTCCAACCGCTTTGGGTTCAAGCGTTGCCATCACCAACGGCATTGTGCGTGGTAACTCCTGGATGGCTGCTGTGATTTACGGGGTTCCCGCGCTTATCTTTTCGTCTGTTGCGGATCTTGTCGGAATTGGAAGGACGGTCACTTTTTTATTGTCCCTTCTGCTGTTTTTCGCGATGTATCGAATGCTCGTGTCATTCAACGTTTCTCGATTGCTGGCATTAGTGGGAATGCTTCTCCTTATTTCGACACGAAGTTTTTTCTTTGCAAGTCATGCTGCACGGCTCGATGTTGCGGCATCGATTACCGTCGTAGGATTTGCGTGGTATTTCACGAAGCGCTTTGGCAAGATACAACAGGGCACATGGAACCCTTCCCTACAATGGTATTTTTATGTTGGCGCAGGGCTTATCGTGTTTGCGACATTATCCATCCATCTGCTGACACTATTGCCTCTCCTGACTTTCTTCGCACTGTGGAAATTTCAAGCACATCGAAGGCCAATTAGGATTGTCGTGTGTGGGGCTGGCGCGCTAACCGCGTTGAGTATCCTGGTTGGGATTTATTATCTGTCCGGCGCGCCGTTCACCATCTTTGGTTCCACATCGGGAATGAATCAGTTCCATACCGTAGCCAGTAATCTGCCGATCTTACGCCCTTTTTCGCGTTCGGTGCAAGTGGCGAATATTCTGGAACGCGTGCATGGGATCAGAAATGAAGCGCCGGCCTTTTTGGCACTCGCATTTGTTGCGATCATTGTAGTATTTGTTTCGCGCCGTACATCCCGATCTAATACTTCTGCTCCTTCTGCATTTATCAATGGAAGCGCAATGATTGTGCTTATTGCATGGCTGTTTTTTCAAAGCCCGGCGCTCTATTATTACGTTCATGTTCTTCCGATTTTTATTGTGGCAATGACGATCGCTATTTCGAGACGATGGAACTTGAATGTTTCGATGCTTGCAATAACGCTTCTCATCTCGGTTGCGCTCTGTTTTGTGGCGGTGAAGGATTCAGTCCATGCTCGCGAATCGGCAGAACGAATTGCAAACGATAATGGCTTGGCGCTCGAAGCCAGTCTGCGCGCCATCCACTCAGAAAAGAATTCCGGAACGCCACTTGTTCTCGCTCAAAATCCCGCAATCGCAATCTTAGAGCATGATGCGCGCGTTCGGCTCATGACGGCTCACCTTATCAGCTTTCCGATATCGAACGCACCACTAGCAGATCGTCTGCGCGCGCTGAAGGTGCAATATCTTTTGTTATACGCTTCGCATGATGGTTCCAGCTATTCGGATGACTATCATGCGCTTCGACCGTTTGCCGATAGCCTCGGGACTGTGATGGTGAAATCCGTCGGGATTCTTTTTGACGTTCACCGCGATTACTTTAATCCCCAGACGTTTACTTGTACCCCCGATACGCTCATCCTCTATAAACTGCCGTTTGCTACGCAATAAATTGTCGGAACTGAATTCGAAAAGCGAGGACATTCTTTTTGCCGCGCTGTTTCTTCTCGCCTCTACGATTTTTTTGATGCAGGTGCAAT
>DASYAJ010000075.1:0-1732 GCA_036501405.1 Kapaibacterium sp. (SeqCode) | reverse complement strand
GGATCGCGACGAAGCTCGAACAATTGGCTGATGCCCTTTGCGGTAATTTGATGCATCTCATTCCTTCCCGTGTCCCTGTGCTGGCAAACGAAATCCGTGAATTCATCGAAACGCCAAATGTCATCGACGTGGCACATTTTGGGAATGTCTCCATCCTCAAAGCGATAAGAGCCTCCGTCCGCGTCGAGCATAGCAACCCTCTCGTAACCGAACCTCTGCAAATACTCATCAACTAGAAGAAATCTTCCCAAGTAAAGCTCCAGCGCCTCGATCACATTGTGGGCCGGGCTTATCGACGCCGTGTAACGTCCATCCTGCTGTCCCTTCGCCAAGGAGGCGATCGATCCAAGGCGGACAGATTCGATATCGATGCCGAGCGACAGAAATCGGTTGCGAATGTGTTCGCTTGAACTGCGAATCACGAAGATCCGATAGCGTTTCATTAAGTCTACCAAAGTTGGATTGGAAAAGACTTCGAGCGCGCGATCGTTGGCGACAATGATCAAATCGGCCTTGCCCCCAAGGAGTCGATACCCCTGCAGGCGTCTCACTGCCGAATAGAAATAATGAACGTCATTTCTGTAGTCAATGTATCCGTTGAACACCGGGACGAATACAGCATTTGGAGACTCCTTTTTCGAAAACCACGGCGGCTTAATACGTAAGGTGTTCAGTCTTCCATAGTCTTGGACGACGCGCTTCAGGGACGGCCCACGACGCCTGTAATAATCATGAAGAATATCCGGCGAGGAGTCCGGGAACAACTCCCGGATAATCGTTTCCAATCTTCGACTTCCGTAGTTTCGTAGGAATCCGCAGGGACCATCAAAAGCCTGGTAAAGCCAATATAAATAGATTTCCTTGAGATTCGGTTTTTTTTCTGTGTGCAAAGGGTATCCCTTTGTCCAGAATTTAGGCGAATCGCCCACTGAGTGAAATGCCAACTGCCTTTTGGTTCCATTCCAAAATGCTCCGTCGCGGAAGGAGATTGGATTGCGGCCGTGGCTCCAATGCTGTGAGATCAAATCACTCTCCAGCGCAATCGCCTTAATCCCCTTGAAGTAAAGAATCGCGTTGAGTACGCCTTGATCGCCGTAACCCGGATAGATCATCGATGCGCGATCTCGCGGGCCAAACTCGGCCTCATCCACGGCTATGCTCCATAGGCGAAAAATGTCGATGAGCGCGCGGGTCGGGAGAAACAAAACGCTCGTAGAAATGTAAATGGGATTCCAATGGTCGCGATTCGTGGGCTTCACCGAACACAATGCCTCGTAATGACGATATCTGCTGTATGGATATCGCGGTCCGCCACCGTCTTTTCCGCCGATTGGCGTCTGCTTGTAAAATGATTCCGCGGCAATCTCGTCAAGTGGCGCGCAAAGCACCGCGTCGGAATCCATCTGAACCAGAACCCCGTCGTAAAGTGTCGATAGAAACCGTGCGGCGTGGGCCTTCAGTTGCCATGCCTCTCTAACTTTCCCAAATGGCACCCGTTCCGCTGGACAATATTTCACGGCGGGTAATGAGGACAGGTGCCGAAGTTGCTCGCGTCTCAAAGGTGCGCGGGTCTCGGAAAATACCCAAATGGGATTTTCCTGGTGAAAAGTGCGAATCGAGGAAAGAGCGGCCACAGTACCGGGGAAATAATTCCGATTAGTGACCGTAAAGAATACAGGTGTCTTGCCAGAATTGATCATAGTTGCGCTAGTCGCCATTTTGCGTTTTCAGA
>DASYAJ010000074.1:0-8172 GCA_036501405.1 Kapaibacterium sp. (SeqCode) | reverse complement strand
CGCCCTGCTATTTCTGAAAGTTCAAGGAGAAGAAGAAGTTAGTAAGACGTGCCGATGGATAATAAAACTTCCACACAGTGTGTCGCTTGAATAATAATTACGGAAAAAGATATTCCGAATTATCGAGAATAGCGAATCGTTTGCTATAAGCGTCTCGCTCGTCTCCGGCTTTCCTCGAAAGGCCGTCGTATCGAAGCGTTCGACGACAATGATCGCCGGCGGATTCGCGAGCAATGTATCCTGCATCGCAAGAAGATCTTCGTTTGAAATCACACCACTCGTGAAGAGCAGCGAATAAACATATCGCGTGGCCGGTAATCGGTCGGCCCTCCAATAAGCTCCTGGCTCTTCGCCAAAAATAAATACCTTGTCTGTCGGGCTGGTATTGTGAACAAGATAATCCGCCAACGAATCGGTCGCAGGCGGATAATAGAGACTATGCGGCGAACCGAGGGTGGCAAGATATGCCGGACGATCGCGCATCGAAAGCAGCGCATCCGAAACGTAGTGCATTCTTCGATGTGCGCTTGGAGTAAGCGTAAGCGTAGCAATGAATAAGACAACCGTAACCACTCCTGCAATCTTCGCACTTCGCGTATGGATCATGCGATACAAATACGTTCCAGAAATGGCGCAAAGGCGTGTAAGACCCGGAAGCACCACGACGAATTGATATCCCCATCCTTTATTTTGGATGAGCACTGCCGCAATTCCTGCGGCAAGCAATAACAGTGGCGAAAGCGCCGCGCGAAGAAACGCAGAATCTTTTTTTATTATGGCAATCAGAAGCGCAAACATAGCGAGAACACTCCACAAATCGAGATACGTCCACAGTGCGCGCGGAACGTCCGTCGCGCGAAGACTCGATACCTCATTGGTGTGATGCAAGAGAACGCTCCACGAAACGCGAAGGTATTCCACGAGGCTACCCGAAACGGCAAGCACACCCAACTGAACAACCGACCACGCGAGACATCCCACAAGCAGAATCCCTATCGCCTTCAGGCGCGGATGTGCATTATAAATCCAAACCTCCGCCGCGATAGCGATTAGAAAAACAAGATTGCTCGTCTTGAAAAACAGAGCAACACCTATCGAGACGCCAGAGAAAAAAAGTCGGAGCGGATAATGACTGCGCGACTCTGCTGACGAAATAGGCTGCGCGAGCAGCGATGCCATAATCAGAAAAACCAAGGAATACGATTCCGTCTGCGCTGTATCGGCAAGGCCAAGCGAAAGAAGCGTCAGCATGAGCAACACCGATGCAACCGGAGCGATCCATTCTTTTCCACGTCCTGCGAGCATCGGCGATTGCTGCTCCGTCGCCGCAAAAATTGCGGCGCAGGATAAAAGCGAAAAGCAATAATCGGAGATACGCACCGCTATCTCATGCTGCCCGAATATCCACTCGAAGATCGCATAGAGGTAGAAGATATTGGGCGGCTTTACATCCCACGCATCGACGTAAAGCTTTTTTCCTTTGAGGAGCAATGCGCCGATTTCGGCAAAGATATTCTGGTCCAGCCCCAGCGCCCATGCGAGCGAAGGCAAGTAAAGAATGGCGCATGCGGCCATCGTGATCCAGAACCGGCGATGTGAACGATGAAGGATGCACTATGAAGGAGGAAATGAATACATACCGTTCCCGGTTCTCATACCATAATTTCAACTTTAACTTTGCCTGCCGAACACGAACACGAAAATTCTCCCGCGCACGAACAAATTCGTGGCGCCCACGAGGACCGCAATCGTTCGCGCCGAAAAACAACGAAAAAACGTGAGCGCGGCCCCGTCCCGGGCGTTCTAAGTTCGGAACAAATACCGCAGAAACTTATTACGGCCAAGGTCATTGGAACAGAGGGAGCTTTTTTTCTCCTCCTAACGGAAAAAAATGAAAAGCTTCGAGCAAAGTCCTACAAAAGCACACGAACACCGAATCCGAATGCCACGCTCGTTGCCGTGGGCGATGAGGTCCGTATCGATCCCAACGTTGTCGAAGGCGAAGTGGCAGTGATCGATGAAATCCTTCCCCGGCGCACGAAGCTTTCGCGTCATGCGGCAGGAAGGAGAGATTCGTTCGAGCAGGTGATTATCGCCAATGTCGATTTGCTCGTTATCGTTGCAAGTGTGGGCGAACCAAAACTTCGTTCCGGCATTATCGACCGCTATATCGTCGCGGGAATCGAAGGCGGTCTTGGGATCGCGATTGCCATCAACAAAATCGATCTTGCATCGCCCGACGAAATGGACGAGGCTCTGTATTTTCGGGATCTTTATTCGGAAATCGGTTATCCCGTGCATCTTGTTTCGACGGTGCAGGAAACGGGGATCGAAAATTTGAAAAAAGAAATTGCTGGAAAGACTAGCGTCTTTGCCGGGCATTCCGGTGTCGGAAAAAGCTCCATTGTGAACGCGATCTTAGGCCGCGAAGCCGCGCAGATTGGGGCAATGCAACGTAAGCATCGTGGTGGCGCGCACACCACCGCCAAAACGAGTCTCATCGAAGTTCCAGAAAATCCCCCCCTTTTCAAGGAAGGGAAAGGGGATGGTTCCTCCGTTCATACCTATATTGCCGATACTCCCGGCGTAAGAGAATTTGCGAACTTCGAACTCGATACCCACAACCTGAAATTTGCCTTTGCAGAATTCCTGAAATTTCAGGAGCATTGTCGAGTCCCCAATTGTTCACACATCCACGAGCCGGGTTGCGCTGTGCGCCAGGCCGTCGAAGACGATAAGATTTCGATCGATCGTTATTCGAGCTACCAAAAACTCTTCGAAGAAACAACACAATCGGAAGTTAAACGACTCTACAACCAATGAAACTCATCACATCTCGCACTTTGTGCGCCGCGCTCGTATCCATTTCCATGAGCGCTGCCGCATACGGCTGCTCCAAAACCGAAACAGGACAAATGACCGACACCGCATCCTACAATCAAGGCCCGACCGCCGGAACTTCTACGGTTCCTGCGCAGCCAACGGCGCAACCCGCTGCCCAACCGACTGCCCCACAACAAGCTGGCGATACCGTGACAAAGCCATCCGGCCTGAAATATATCGATCAGCAAATCGGCACCGGCGCCCAAGTCCAAAGTGGACAGACCGTCAGTGTGAACTATACCGGAATGCTCCCGGATGGAACGAAATTCGATTCGAACGTCGATCCGAATTTCCATCATGTCGAGCCATTCACCACGCAAATCCCCGGACAAGTGATCCAGGGCTGGAACGAAGGAATTCTCGGAATGAAAGTTGGCGGAAAGCGCCGTCTTATCTGCCCGCCGAATCTCGCTTACGGCCAGCGCGGCTACCCGCCGACCATCCCGGCGAACGCTACGCTCGTCTTCGATGTCGAGCTTCTGAGCACGAAATAGAACCTGGATTTTCAGGATGGAAAGGATTAGGCAGGATAGATTCCCGCTCCGCTAACCCGGTCCAAAATCTTCCGACTGGAATTAAAATCAAAGAGGATCGAGCTTTATTGAGCGATCCTCTTTTTGATTTTAAATAATCATCTTTGCAAATCCAGAAAATCCTTCTTAATCTTGAAAATCCAGGTTCTTTACCTCATCGCATCCATGAACTGCCCAAAAAGATAATCGCTTTCGTGCGGACCGGGCGAGGCTTCGGGATGATATTGCACGGCGAAGATCGGGAGTTTTTTGTGGCGGAATCCTTCCACCGTTTGGTCATTGAGATTTAGGTGCGTGAGTTCGCAGTCCTTCGGCATGGTCTTCCAATCGACCGCAAAGCCATGGTTTTGCGAGGTAATCTCGATTTTCTCTGTCAGTAAATTTTTCACCGGATGGTTCGCGCCCCGATGGCCGAACTTCAGCTTGTAGGTATTTCCGCCCAACGCAAGCGAAAGTAACTGGTTCCCAAGACAAATCCCGAAAATCGGGTGCTCTTCACGCTTGATAAGCTGCTTCAGCATTTCGATCGTATCCTTCACGGCATCGGGATCGCCGGGACCATTCGAAAGAAAAATTCCGTCTGGTTTCTGTTCCAGGATTTGTTCTATCGTCGTCGTCGAAGGCATCACGGTCAGCCGCGCACCGTGATCGACGAGTTTACGAAGGATATTTTGCTTAATGCCGTAATCGATCACGACAACATGAGGGGAACCACCCCCCAGCGTATGATCGCTCATACGCGTCCCCCGCCTTGAGAAGGAAGGGGAATCTAAATCGTAAATCCCGTTAGTCGTAACACCTTTCGTGAGATCGAGGCCGGACATGCTTGGGCTTTGGCGCGCTACTTCGACGAGTTCTGCATCCGATATCGCTTCGGTCGAAAGCACACCGCGCATCGCGCCTTCCGAGCGAAGCATTCGGACTAATTTCCGCGTGTCGATTTGCTCGATTCCGAGAATTCCATTGTCCTCAAGGAACTTTCCGAGGCTTTGTTCCGCGCGCCAGTTCGAATATCGTTCCGATGCTTCTCGCACCACGAAACCCGAAACAAATGGTTTCCACGATTCCAAATCTTCTTTCGTTGCGCCATAATTGCCAATCAGTGGATTCGTCATCGTGACAATCTGACCGGCATAGGATGGATCGGTCAGAATTTCCTGATAACCGGTGATGCTTGTCGTAAATACAACTTCACCGGTCATTCGCTTTACATCGAGCGCACCGAAAGCACATCCGCGAAAGACCGTGCCGTTTTCGAGCACGAGCCGCATGGGAATGTTATTCCCCTCGTTAAAACGAGAAGCACCATTCAAGGAAATATCGCTCGACGTTTCACTCATAAGATGATTGCTTCCTCTTCCATAATCGAAATCTCCTTTTCTTCCATCGCAATATCGGTAAATATAAATCCATCACGTTCGATCGTTTGGCCGGTCCGAACCTTTAAGGGATGCGAGAACATCGGACCGTCATAAGCGAAGGTGTGAAATTCGCCATTCTCACCGCAGGGATCGACCGAACGAGGCAGCTCCTCGATCAGCGATTTATCCCATTGCCGGCCAGCAAAGCGCGCGTCCAGCTTCGCTGGATCGATACAGGTGATGCGCGCTTTAAGTCCGCCAGCAATCATTTCGTTCGCCAAATTTTTGGTCGGACTATCCCAAAGCGGAAAAATCGGTTTTATCGACAACGATGCCATTTTTTCTTCACGGTACGTCCGAATATCGCGCAAAAAAAGATCGCCAAAGGCGATCTGTCTGAATCCTTCCTCGATTAGCGTATCGAGCGCAGCCTGCATGTGCGCTTCGTACATTTCGTTCGTGCATGGCCACGGCAAATCAAGGACCATGAGCGGCGCTTCAACCGCTTCTGCCTGCGCTTCGAGAAGTTCCCGCCGGACGGCATGCATCGCCACGCGATCGTGGGTGGAATTCACCGTGGTCAGCAGTTTACTGACTTCGATGCCCTGGGAACGCAAAATATGCAGCGCCCATGCACTGTCCTTTCCGGTACTCCAGGATAAAGCCGTCTTCAATTTTCGAACACGGAATGGGATTATGGAACCATTGCAGGCTTTGGCGCTCGGAGCTTCAGCAGTTCGTAGCTGCCAAAGAGTGCCGCGCTCCAAGCAATATCGCCGATGAGCCGGTCACGATAGAACGGAAGTCCCATCGTATAGCAATCGACAAGACCGCTGAACGTATATGGATAAAAGCTCCCATCACCGAAAATCCAGACCGCAAAGTTCGTCACGATGAAAAACATCGTCGAGCTTCCGAGCAGTACCGAGATCCACCGAAGCAGCGAAGGTTTTTTCGCGTAGAACATTCCGAGCGCAATGGCCACGACAAACGCGCCATCGACAATCGCCATCAGCTTCCAATCGTAAACGCCGATGATGAGATCGGATGCGAGCATGGCAACAAGTGGAATCAGAAAGCCGAGGCGTTTCGATCCCAAATACGCACCCGAAAAAAGCGCGACCGCCATGACCGCGCTGAAATTATAGATGTGCAGCGCATTGAACAGCACGCGCGTTCCCATCGCAACGACGACGAGCAGCCCGGCAAGGAGCAGTTGATTATTCTTGGAGTTCATAAAATCTTGAAAATCGATTAGTGATAGAACGCGAAATGCGCGGGCGCAATTCCGGTGGGGAAGGACCATTTATAGGCATACGTCGAGGCATCGTACACTTCCACCTTGCCGGAGCCGCTCTTAAAATCATAGACGCCAAGGTAAATTTCGTTCTTTTCGGCATCGCAGAAGCCATGGTAAAATTGATCATTCGAAACGATGACGGATGAACCAAGCGATCCACTGCCCGCTGAAGGAATATGGTACACCTTATTATCGAGTAGAACGAATTGGCTCGGTCCCGAGCCAAGGCATAGCACAGCGGTACTATTCGGAGTTCCCATCGAAACGGAATCGAAAAGGATATCTGCGCCAGGTTCGACAAAATAAATTTTCGGAGAGAGACTGACATAATCGCCATCCGTTTCGATCATGACAAAACCGTTGGAATCGCTTAAGGCCTCTTCGGGCGAGCCGGGAAGCGAAAGAACCTTCGTGATTTTTTTCGTTCCGAGATTGTAAATCTGCAAGAAGAACGGTCCTGTGTATTCACTATCTCCCGTCGTGATGTACACTTCATTGTTGGCGATTGCAACGGCAAGGCTTGCGCCGCCGAGAGGAATGGAATCGACAACGCTGTAACGATTGAGATCGACGATCGCCGCGCTTGGCGCATTTCTCCGCGTCACGATGAGTGAATCCTCTCCGATCATCGCCATTTTATTCGGCGCCGCATTGCCGAACGGAATTGTTGCTAAGATTCTCATCGAATCGGCGGTCAAAACGTAGAGATTACTTGCGCCATTATCGAGCACGATCACCCGGTTCCCACGGACCAGCACATCGTTCCCTTCGCCCATCCCCGAAAGAATATTGCGGTTGACGATGGTATCCCACTTCGTCGTGAATGTCTTATGTACCGTATCCTGAACGGTATCGTACGAGAAGAGTACGGCATCCATTGTGGAATTATTATAGCCGAAGTTCCCCTCGTTTACCACAAACAGTGTGCGATTTGACGGAACGATCGTATTCGGGCCGCCGCCCGGCCCGGATGTCGTTTCGCAGGCTGCGAGTGCCACGATAGCAAGCATGGAAAAAAAATGGAGTTTGAATTTCATGTTAGTGATAAGTTAGTTCAATGGAAAAATGATAGGTGCGATCCGGAAGAGGATAATTGAGGATGTCCTCGTAGGTCACCCGTCGGGTTTCACCTGTTAATGGATCGTTCGGAATATCGACAAACTGTACGTTCGTCGCATTTTGAATACTGAGCATCGCACGAAGTCCAAGTAATCCAAACTGGAATTCTTTAGAAGAAAGCGTCACATTGAACGTCGTGACGGAAGGAAGTTCCGTTGCCGGGTCGTTCGAAGGAAGCGCGAATTCATGTCCGCGATAGCGCGCCAAGAGTGAAAGCGATCCAATATTTTCTCGCTCGATCTCTGCAATAAGAAGAGATCGTGTTGGCGAGGAATACTGAATTTCCTTCCCGTAATTCGGATCGTTCGGCGTGATATTTTCGGCGTTCAGAAGCGTATAACTTCCTTCGAAATGCACCCGCGTGCCTTCATCGACGGCCCAATCTGCTTCGCCTCGAAATTCGATTCCTTCCGATTCCGCTTCGCCGATATTAATCGGAGAATATTCGGAACCACTGAACGGTTCCCAAACGATCTCGTTATCGATATGCGCGAGAAATCCTGTTCCGCTAAGCGTTACCTGAAGGTCGTCCCATCGCCGTTCGAACGACATACTTCCCTGCCAATTCTCTCCGTGCTCCGGTTGCAACTTCGCGTTCCCACCCTGATACCAGTAAAGATCGTTCAGCGTTGGCGCATGAAAACTTTTGCTGTATGCTCCACCAAGCGTGACGTATTGAATCGGAGTAAAGTCGATCGCAGCTTGCGGAAGCAATTCCGTTAGCGAAAGATCAGAAATATTCTCGACACGCAAGGAACCGTTCACATCCACATTATCGAAGGGCTCGTATTTTCCGGCGGCATAACTACTTGTCCGATAACGGCTAATGAGGGAATCGCCATTCTGAAGATTCGTGTTTCCCACAAAGCTTGTATGCTCCTCTTCGATTCCGCCAAAAAGCTGGAACGGTTCCGCAACTTGGTAGCGGGATCGCGCCGAAAACTGCAGTAGATTATTCCATGCGCTGTCGTTCGTT
>DASYAJ010000073.1:0-1882 GCA_036501405.1 Kapaibacterium sp. (SeqCode) | reverse complement strand
CGCGGGAATGAATTTCGGCGATTTCACTCCGATGATCGATCCTTCCATTTCGATTGTGCCCGATAGCACGGCGATGTATTCCGTCACCTTCCTTGCAAGTACGCCGCTTCGTGCGACGCCGCGTGTGGGAACGATCACATGGACCGAAGACGATGGAACACTCTTCACGCTCGTACTCATCGCGAACGATGCACCGCCGTTCCATGTCCATATCGGGTTCCCATCGGAATACTGGGGCCGACCGGGAGATAAAATCGCAACCGATCTCGCATTGCAAAATGCAGTTCCCGATTCGCTCGGCATTGATACATTGCACGGCAGCCTGACGTGGGATCCGGCCATTGTAACAATGACCTTTGACGGAGCGGCCGATACCTCGATCCATCTGAGGTCGAATGAATGGCCGGGAACGTTCCAATACGATATTTTTTCCGATTCCGTACTGACGCAACCGAAGCCATTGATTAACTTCATCTTCCAATTGCAGTCGAATCTCGAAGAGGGCGCAAGTACACCCGTTGTCGATTCGGTTACACTGCCCGGCATCACCGAAGCTTATGCCCCAACGGAAAGCACGACGATTTTCCTCGATTCCGTTTGTGGTACGGTCCATTTGCTTGCCGGAGGACTTCCGATTGCGAATTACATCGAGCAAAATATTCCCAATCCCTTCGGCGGCGTTTCCCCGGTAACGACGCTGACGTTCAATGTCGATGCCGATAACACGATCGTCACGATTCGCCTGCTCGATCCCACGGGCCGCGAAATGCTGCGCCCCGTCGACCGCCAGCCCTTCGCGCGTGGAACGTTCCAAACAACGATCGACGCCACCACGCTTCCGGCTGGAATTTATTTCTATGAGTTCCAGGCCAACGGCGAACCGCCGCAAATGCGGAAGATGTCGGTGGAATAACCGTACTCCTTATCATTCCCGCGAATGCGGGAATGCATGATCGTGGAACATGCGATTTTGAGTGTCTGCCAAGAAGGGAATCCGCCCTGCTGGGGAATGACATTGCATGCTTGGTTTTTGAAACTATCTTCGTCCTCCTTCGCTTTGCAATAATGACGAAGTTTTCATTGAAAGGAGCAACGTATGAAGCATTTCATTCTTCGGTGGTGTCTGGGCAGCGTATTGATCGTACTCATGGGATTTTCGGAAGGATTCGCGCAATCGGTCCCACCATGCGCCGCAATCGTTCCGGTGAATTTTGTGGACACCGTGAGCGTTCAGCCAGAGGATACATTCCTCTCCATTACCACAACTGCTCCTACGGAGATTGGCCCACTCATACTTATTTCCGGCGATACTGGAATTTTTCCTCTTCCAAATTCGGGCACCACGCATTTTCCAGTCACATTATTGCCAGGAGACGCGCCTTTTATGTACAGGTTAAGGCTCTCCTTCGATTGCGGTTCCAAACAAGTTTACTCTGGAACCTATGGAATGATGAACGATAGTGGTACGCCGTGCGAAATCGGAACTTTTACAATTGTTGTAAAACCGTTTATTCCTCTCACTTATCGGCTTCCCACTTTCGATACATTGCTGAAGGCTGGTGAGACGATTTGTCTGCCGCTTGTTTTATTTAATACTTCTCCCGATAGTGTAACCATCCTCCAAGTCTTTGCCGAAGATACAGAACCCAATGGCGTTGAATGGATGGTCGGTGATTCGAGGGAACTCATGATATTGCCGGCAGAGAATCAATTCACGTTTCACGATATCGATACGATCTGCGTAACTGCACCGGTGCCATTGCCGGATTCTATTTCTGGAACGCTTCACATCGTCTATCGGAATCCGTGCGGGACCGATACGCTTTCGATTCCGCTCACAGGAAAAATCCGGAGCACGAAAGCTTTGGTTGCGGAAGCGACG
>DASYAJ010000072.1:0-4822 GCA_036501405.1 Kapaibacterium sp. (SeqCode) | reverse complement strand
CTTATTTGGGGAGTATTATAGAAGGCACCCATAACTCCGGAACACTTGCCCTCCCATTCCACTTCCTCGGCGAGAGCGCAATCCTTTACTCCGTTTATCCGAATCCACGGAATACTGACACGGCACACATGCGCATTCGCGGCGCTGAGAGCGAGTTCTGTTGTGTCACCCTCGTCAATGTTTTGGGAATCATTCTCGGAACGGTTCCCGATCAAACCGGAACAAGCGAGCGTGAACTTTCCACGGCAAACCTTCCTGCGCGCTTATTTTATTGTGGTGGAAAGTAACGTCGGACGTGTTGCCGTGCCGGTGGTGAAGGAATAGCGTGTAACAACACTTTTCGAGCTCCTTCCAAGCGTTCTTGCACTCATTTTGCCCTCAATGGTTCACAACGATATAGCTTACGAACGTCATCGTTCCACCACCGTTCGTACCCATCGCATTCTTCGAACTGACCGTAAAGGTTCCAGCACTTTGCGCGGTCAGCGTGATACCACCCGATGCCGCTGCACTGCCCACTGCCGTAACGACGATCGTGCTCGTGGTGCTGACCAATCGATTATAAATTTGAAGGGACGTTCCGGTTGCACGGGGGACAGCAGCCTGATCCGCCCAATACGTTTGCGGAGAAACCGGAGAAAGGCCTGTGCCATCTGCCGCGCCTGTCGGATTGCCGGCGCGGATTCCACCAAGCACGCTGAAGGCTGCGTTCCCATTCATTTCTGAATCGGCCACTGTCAGCGCAATAGGCCCCGAATCCGAGGATCCCAGCACTAAATTCGGTACGATCATCGGCCCGGAAATCCCACCCGGCGCGACACTTAGGGTGTAATCAGAACCGATACTCGTTTCCTGCAATCCCGCTCCGGTTGCAATGCTGGGAATTCCACCAGGAGGACCGCTGACGATGAAGGAATTGGTCCCGCCAGTAATGGAAATCCCATTGATACCGGAGACGAAAAAATTACCGGTTGAATCGGGACCAATTCCGTTGATGGTTCCAATCCCTGACGAGGATACCGGCAGCAGGTTGCTCGGAATTTGGGGAAGAAAAGCCGGGTCTAATTTCGCGGTACCGGTATAACCCGTTCCGATCGGCACAGGGAACAATTCCCCGGCCACGGGCGTCTCCGACGCCTGCAACCCGTTCACCGTACCGGCATTCACGGCATACGGGGCCGACCAGATCGCTACGGGACCCACATTGGTAGAGCCATTGACCACAGCGGCTATCGTGACCGAACCATTAAAGCTGAAATTTGCAGGAATGCTGGTAGCGGAACCGATAACCACATCGAATATGCCATTGTGGACCGGAACAGCCATTGTTTGCGTAAATGGCAATCCCGTCGGGTCGGTAATGGTGAAAACGAAGTTGTAAGTCCCGTCAGGAACTGGAGTTCCGTTCAAATCCAGCATCCCCTGATAGGTGAAAGCACGGGGCGGCTGCGCATCAATTGCAGGAGTTCCAACAAAACAAGTTCCAACAAAAAGCGCCACGACCATCGCAACAGCCATCAGCCATTTCGGGAGAGATTTCATCAACAACAGGAAACTTTCGTTCATTTTTCTTTCATTCTGGTACGACTCCGATATCCCCGGCTCCATCCCATTCGTAATTTTGTTGCAGATGCTCGACCTGCATCAACTTTCGAATGATTAAAGCCATTATTTTCGCAGCCGTTCTCATCCTGGCCTTTGTTGGCATTGCCATCAATGCTAAGCGGCTCACCGATTTTCTTCGCCTCGGTAAGTGGACCGACCGCTTTTCGCGGCCCAACGAGCGCGTCAAGCGGCTGCTCGGCATCGCCATCGGACAAACGAAGATTTTCCGCGATCCTATCGCCGGGCCGATTCATGCCTTCATCTTCTGGGGTTTCATGGTGCTGCTCTTCGCCGTCATCGATTCGATTGGGGAGGGATTGACGGGCGGGAATTTTTCGCTGTCGTTTTTGGGACCGGTCTATTCTGTCATCACCTTTTCGCAGGATATTTTTGTCGCGCTGATTGTGCTTTCTGTCATCGGTGCATTGTGGCGGCGATATATTTCGCGCGTCAAACGATTGGAAGGCGACAAGCACGAAAAAATCGACGCCACGGTAATCCTTTTCCTTATTTTCGTTATCGTAACGGCCTACACGCTGGGGAATGCTTCCCGCATTGCGATGCACGGAACGTATGGCTATGAATCGCATTGGTTGGCATCGCTCCTTGCGCCGATGTTTGCGGGGCTTGCAATCACCGCCGTTGCGTATGAAATTTTTTGGTGGACGCATATTGTCGTCGTGCTCGGCTTTATGAATTACCTTCCCTATTCGAAGCACCTGCATGTGATTACCTCGCTGCCGAATGTGTATTTTTCCGATCTCCGCAAAAAGAATTATCTGAAACCAATTAACTTCGAAGATGAAACGGTAACGAAATATGGCGCGAGCGATATCGAGGATTTAACCTGGAAACAGCTCCTCGATGGCGATACCTGCACGCACTGCGGACGATGTACGTCGGTTTGTCCCGCCAATACGACGGGAAAGATTCTCGATCCGCGAAAAATTATCATTGCGACGCAAGCGCGGATGTTCGATAAAGCGCCGTGGTTGACCGGGGAAGGAAAGTATGGCTTCGATTCCTGGATGGGTGAAATGACACGCGCCAAAGTAGCCACCACCGGCGATACCGTCAAAGATGAAATCGTTACGCCGGAAGAAAAAACGTTGAGTCACATTCAGGGACGCTTGCTCTTCCAGAAACCGAAACGTTCCAAGGAAGAAGTCGATGCACGGTCGTTCGTCGGCGATTACATTCCCGAAGAGATGCTCTGGCAATGCACCACTTGCCAAGCGTGCATGACCGAATGCCCGGTGACGATCGAACATGTCGATCAGATTATCGACTTGCGGCGGAATCTCGTGATGATGGTATCGAAGTTCCCAAGCGAATTGCAATCGGCCTTTGGCAATATGGAGAATAATTTTTCGCCGTGGGCTTTTTCGCCGTCGGAGCGGGGCGAATGGGCGCATGGGATGTCAATCAAAACGATGGCGGATGGTAATAGTAGTGCTTCCGACACCCTCCCCCAACCCCTCCCGCAAGCGGGAGGGGAGCAAACGGCTCCTATTCTTTTTTGGGTCGGCTGCGCGGGTTCCTACGATCAGCGCGCGAAAAAGATCACGCGCGCCTTTGCGGAACTGATGCAGCTTGCCGAAATCGATTTTCGCATACTTGGGAACGAAGAAAAATGTACCGGCGATCCGGCCCGTAGAATGGGGAACGAATATCTCGCGCAGATGCTGATCAAGGAAAATGTGGAGACGCTAAACCGGTATCAGGTGACGAAAGTTGTCACGACGTGCCCGCACTGCTTCAATGCGATCAAGAACGAATGGAAGGATTTTAATGGGCACTATGAGGTGCAGCACCATACCGAGTTCATCAAGGAACTGCTCGATTCCGGGCGCATAAAACCAACGAAGGAACTATTGGAGCGCGCGACTTATCACGACTCCTGCTATCTCGGCCGTTCGAACGATATTTACGATGCCCCGCGCGCCGCGCTGGAATCAATCCCAGGACTCGAAATTGTAGAAATGGACCGCTCGCGCTCCAAAGGCTTCTGCTGCGGCGCCGGCGGCGGACAAATGTGGATGGAAGAAAAAGCCGGCAAGCGCATCAACATCGAGCGCACCGAAGAAGCGCTCGGAACTTTAGCGAAGAGCGAAGATGGCAAAGCAAAAGTCATTGCCAGCGCCTGCCCTTATTGCATGACGATGATGACCGATGGCGTGAAAGCCAAAGGCGAAGCGGAGCATGTGCAGGTCCGCGATATTGCGGAGATCGTGCTGGATGCAGTGAAGTAATGTGCAGAGATTTGCAACCTTTCTTAAAAATATACTCGTGCAACAATGGCTTCCTTCGTTTGAAAAGAATGCCCAGTAGTACCGCCTTGCGAACCACTCACGACCGGTGTTTCCGTTATGGTCGTGTTGCCGAGGCTCAAGTATTCAAAGCCCGCTTCCGCTCCGAGGGAAAACCCGCTCGAAAAAAAGTATTCTCCGCCTAAGGTTACGCCCACAAAAAAATCAGTTCTCGATAATTGGGCGGTGGCAGATTTTTCGAACTGCGTATCCGCAGGCGGTGGATGGCTACCGAATTCGACGCTATTCGTGACAATCCCGATCCGAGGGCCAATGTAAGCAGAAAGGTTCCCTGCTATTTGCTGCGTGTAATACAGCCCAATGCCTGCGCGAATGCTGGTTCCACTGACATCCTCTGTTTCCGAAGTAGGAACACCCGTTGAATCTTGAGATCCGTTCAGATCATAGGAATAACTATAAATCCCAATCTCCGGCTCGATCATAAAATGTCCAAATCGCATTGGGATAGAAAATGTGAGTGGCGCAGCAGGATACAATAGAGGAATCCCGACCGGAGGCCCATTCAAATTCGTATTCGCACCCGCTAATTGTGTTTCCTGTGTCATTGCGGCGCTGCCGAGATCCAGCGCGACACCAATCCCGATGCGAAAATCGCTTTTTTGAGTCGTACTATCCTGCGCCCAGAGCGGTGCGGCCACTACGACAATGGAAAGAAAAACAAGGGAAGTAATGTGTGTGTAACGCATAACCGACAAAATGAAATATGAAAAGAATAATGACTCTACAAAGATACGAACTAAAAAGCAGTGTGCAAAAAAATGCCCTTTTCTTAGGAACGCATTATTTCCTCGTATATTTGTAGTGTTTCCTGGAATTTTACATTTCATTTACCGATAGTATATGAAGAATCGCATTGCTTGTGCTCACTCGGTTCTCGCGCTTCTTGC
>DASYAJ010000071.1:0-8155 GCA_036501405.1 Kapaibacterium sp. (SeqCode) | reverse complement strand
AAGGGAGCGGGGTTAAAATTGACCCTCGCTCTTCCGTTTTTCTTTCTTTTTTTAACCCCTAAAACCGTAATCGCCCAGTGGGAACCTCTCGCAACCTTTCCTGGCCCACTTTGCACGGTATATTTCATGGATCAAGTTGGAAAACCAAATATCGGTTTTGTAAGCGCCTACTTCAATCAGTTGGTTAGGTTTGACACAAATTATTACTTTTGGAGAACGTCCGATGGTGGATTGACGTGGCAAGGAATCCACATGCTTCCTCCTGATAGTGAGCCCGCTCTTAGAACAGGTGCTCGGGATTTTGATTTTAAAGATAGTCTTAACGGATGGATGGCAAATTATATTAACTTTCGCACCTCAGATGCAGGACTTACATGGCAACCTCTCTCGCCAAATATCGGTATTCCTGACCAAGATTTTGGCCCCCCAATTGAATACCATGTAAAGCCGGTATCCTTTGAAATAAAAAAGCCTTCAAACGAACCTATCAAAAACAAATTGGCTTATATGCAACATATCCGAGTACAGTTTGGCGCTACCCCCTTCACAACCGCGTGACATTCGCTTTAGCAGATAGTTCCAGACAGACCACCATTGCACCCGGAACGGATGTGAGCATTAACGTTCCCGTCGAGATTAATACTTCCCTCGGTTCGGATTCGCTCCATTTGGTGCTCCGTTACGATAGCGCGTTGGAACTAAAAACGATTTTAGCCACCGGCGGCCTTTCGCTTTTGGATTCGAGCGTGAATGGCGATACGCTAAATCTCTGGGTCGCGCTGGATTCGAACACTGTTACAAGTCCGCCCAACATTGCGATTACATTTAAAACGTTCCTCACCACAAATCTCACCACAAATCTCACCGCTAAAATCCATCTCGATTCCATCCAATTCTACGGCGGTTGCCAAACCTGCAACTGCGCGCTGGCCGTCTCGCATCCCGATTCCGTCGAAGTTGATTTCACCGGCTGCGGCGACAGCATCCTGCTCGAAACGCTGCGCGGGGAACCGTTCACATTTTCCATCGTTCCCAATCCGGCACAAACCGAGTTCCAAATTTCCGGCACCGGCTTCGGAAGCGAGATGAGCGTGGAACTATACGATGTCCTCGGCAACCCCATCGCTCCGCACATCCTAAGCCGTACAACCGCCTCGCTCGCCGTCGATGCCAGCGCGCTCCCTGCGGGAATCTATTACGTCCGATTATCGTCTAGGGGCTATGTGCAAACCCGCGCGCTCCGCATCACCCGCTAATGGATATTTCCTCGCTGTCGCTGGGCGTCGATTTCGGCAGACTATTTCGGCAGAGATGGTACGAGCGAAGCACGCTTCGTGAAAGAATAGGGTGAAACTTCTTGCCCGATTTTGGGTTTAATCTATTGTAAAATCGGTCCAGCATTATGAAACGGTATCTTTCGGTATTTCTGGTTTTTTCGGGTGTTACGCTTCTTTTAGCGGGCATTTCGCGCGCGCAGTTTCGCAGCGATATCGATAAGCCACAACCCCCGTTGAATACGACCGGCGCCATGCAGTCCGGCGATGACGGATCGTTCTGGGGGCGGCTCACGGACCCGACGCGCTTCAGTATGCACCAGTCGTTTTCGTCCAGCTTTGTTTCTGGCGGCGGCAACAGCCTGAGCCTGAACATGTTTACGAATACGTTCAGCCTGCATCCCTACGACGATCTATACATTTCGGCCGATCTCTCGGCAGTCTATTCGCCGTTTAGTTCCTTCGGCAGCGCCTACTCGAATTCGCTGAATGGCGTGTATCTCACCAGCGCGCGGCTCGACTGGAAACTGAGCGACAACACGTTCGTGCGTGTGGAATATCAGGGCGGTCCCACCGCCGGACTTTATGGCCCTGCCAGCCCCTTTTATAATCCCTTTTATACGGCCTCCCCGTTTGCAACAACGGCAAAGGTCCAGGTCCATTAATTCACGCGGACGCGTATTTGCCCATCGGAATATTCGACCGTCTTGCCGTCACGGCGCGCCGTCTTAAACGGCGGAAGGAGCTGGCTTTGCAATTTCTCGTCTGGAGTTTCGTCTCGATGGTCGTGCTCATCGTGCTCTTGCTCCTGTGGCAATTTGTGATGAGCGCGCTCGTGAACCATCCGGTGAGTGGGGAACTGAATAAAACGGATCTCCTCGTCCGCAAAGGCGAGCGCATCCAACTCAATGTCTGGAACGGTTCCGGCAGAATGCGGCTGGCACAAAAGTTCACCGATTATCTCCGCGCCCGAAAGTTCGATGTCGTCGAAATGGAAAATTATCGCGATACCGACGTGGCGCGCACCTATATTATCGATCGCGTCGGCGATAGCCTTTCGTCGGTGAAAATTGCTTACGCGCTCGGCGTGAACGATTCGCTCATTCGCCGTGAAATCGATACCGAAGAGTATGTCAAGGCCGATCTCATTATTGGCAGAGATTATGAACAGCTCAACCCCATGAAATAACGAGAGGAATTAACAAGAGAAAGGACGATCATCAAAACGAAATCGACAGCATCCAAACCCAAAGCAAAGCCGGAGAAAAAAACGGTTGCGAAAGCGCGCCCAAAAGCAGTTCCCACAACGGCTCCGAAAAAATCTGCGGTTAAAAAACCATCGGCACAGAATAAATCGGCTTCGTTGACAAAACCAGCTTCGTCGACGAAATCGGCTTCGTCTATGAAACCGGCTTCGTCGACCAAATCGACTTCTTTGACGAAAACGGCTTCGTTGACGAAACCGGCGGCAAGAAAAGTGACCGCCAAAAAAGCCGAGCCATCGCGCAAAGCCGAGCCATCGCGCGAGGAGATTATACGCGCGCAGGCCATGCGGGCTGCAAAATACGCGCTCGAAAAGAAAGCGACCGAGCTGCACGTCCTCGATCTGACCGCGATTACTTCGATGACCGATTTCTTCATCGTCGCGACCGGTTCCAGCGACCGGCAGGTGAAGGCTATCGCCGAAAATGTGATCGCCCAAATGCGGGAGTCCGAAGGCGTCGGCGCATGGCGCAGCGAAGGTTGGGAAAGCCTGCAATGGGTGATTATCGATTTTGTCGATTTCGTTGTTCACGTCTTTCAGCCCGAGTCGCGGCGCTATTATAACATCGAGCGGCTCTGGGCCGATGCGCCGATGGTCGAAGTTTCCGAAGAGATGGCTGATGAAGCTCCCAAAGGACAAAAGAAGAAAGCCTCCCTGCCTGGAACGAAAATAAAAGTCATCAGCGATTTCAAACCCGTCACGACAAAGCCGCACAAATAGAGAATGGAATTAGGAGCCATCGAGCAAGTTTTTCGTTCCGCGCTCCTGGAGATGGGCGCGCCGGAGAGCACCCCGCTCAAATTCGAGCGCCCGCAGAACGAAGCGCATGGCGATCTTGCCACCAACGTCGCGATGATGCTCGCGAAAACACTCGGTAAACCGCCGCGAAAAATCGCGGAGGAACTGATTTCGCGCGTCCAGAAGGGCGGACTGAAAATCGAGATCGCCGGACCCGGATTTATCAATCTCACCTTTCAACCATCCTTCTTCACCAAAGGACTTGCCGCGATTCTTCAAGCCGGCGCGGAGTTCGGACACGTCACATCCAACAAAGGCAAAAGCATCAATCTCGAATGGGTGAGCGCGAACCCGACAGGGAACCTTCACGCCGGACATGGCCGCCAGGTCTGTCTCGGTCAGGCGATTGGGAACCTACTCGATTGGACCGGAGCGACCGTCACCCGCGAATACTATTTCAATAATGCTGGGAACCAGATGGCCAATCTGGCGAAGTCCGTTCGCGTCCGCTATTTGCAGCAGCTTGGCGATGAGCTGGAACTGCCGGAAGATGGGTATCATGGCCAGGAGATTGTCGACATTGCAAAAAAAATAGTGGAGCAATTCGGCGATGCGAAACGGAATGCGGAACCTTCTTTTTTCCAATCGTTCGGAGAGCAAGAAAACTTCCAGTCCATTAAATCGACGCTCGACCGGCTCGGTGTGCATCACGATATTTTCTTCAACGAGTATTCGCTCTACGAATCGGGCGCGGTAAAGGCGACGATCGAGGAATTTAAAGCGCGGGGGCTTGCGTATGAAAAAGATGGCGCGCTCTGGCTCAAGCTTTCCGAAATGGGCGAGAAGGAAGATCGCGTCATCGTGAAATCCAGTGGAGAACCAACCTATCGCTTGCCGGACATCTGCTACCACCGCAACAAGCTTTCGCGCGGCTACGATGAACTGATCGATATTTTCGGCGCAGACCATATCGCGACCATCCCCGATGTGCTCGCGGCTTTGCGCGCCTTAGGCTACGATACCTCAAAAATACAGGTGGTGATTCACCAGATGGTCTCCTTCGTTTCCGGTGGGGAACTGATTAAGTTCTCGAAACGAAGCGGCGGCGCCTATACGCTGGAGGAACTATTAGATGATGTCGGCACCGACGCCGCTAAGTTCTTTTTCAATATGCGTTCCGCTGGGAGCCATTTGGAGTTCGATGTGGAACTGGCCAAAGAGCAGTCGGATAAAAACCCTGTCTATTATGTGCAATATGCGCACGCACGCATTGCCAGCATTCTGCGCTTTGCGGTGCAGCAGGGATTACAAATCGAGGAGACAAAAAGCGTCTCTCTCGACCTTCTAACGCACGAGGAAGAGCAGCGGCTCATCAAAGTACTGCTCCGGTTCCCGGAAGTGATCGAGCGCTCTGCCGCAAGTTTTTCGCCGCACCATGTTTGCGAATATCTTCGCGAAATTGCGGCGCAGTTCCATAAGTTTTACGCGGATTGCCGCATCGTCGGCGGGCCGAAGGAACTGGAACTTCCTCGCCTGGCGCTTGCCATAGCCACAAAACGCACGATCGCAAACGGCTGCTCGATCCTGGGTGTTGCCGCGCCGGAAAGTATGTAATTTATGATTCCCTTCGGGGTTGAACTCCTTCTTGTCGTCGTTTCGCTTATTCTGCACGCGTTTTTTTCGCTCGCGGAAACAAGCATTTTGACCGTCCGCAAAAGCCGGCTCAGCGAAATTATCGATAGCCCCGAATCGCCGGAATTGCAAGTGCGCCGCGCGCGAACGGTCCTTTCCATGAAGCTGAGTCCCGAAAAATTCCTTGCGACGGTCCAATCGGGTTCCGTATTTTTCAGTTTTATCGCGGCAATGTTTTCGAGCTTCATCGCCATTGAGCAAGTTGCGCCGCTGTTTCATTCCCTACTCGATACCTCGTCGAACCTCTCGCTATTTCTTGCCTTTGTTGTGATGATTAGTATCGTCACGGTGCTTGATTTAATGTTCGGCGCATTAGTTCCAAAGTCCATTGCCCTCCACCGGAGTGAATCGATCGCGCTTTCGATTTCGCGTGTCCTGTCCGGCCTGATGAAAGTACTTCGTCCGCTTACTCGAATTCCCGTTCTGGCTTCGAACTTGATTTTGGGGCCTTTGCGAGACCATACGAGCTTTACCGAGAGCCGTATTTCGGAAGAAGAGTTCCGCGTCATGCTCGAAGAGGGTGCGCGATCCGGCGCCATCGATAAGACCGAAAACGAACTCATCGAAAATATTTTCGCATTTAACGAACGGACCGCGCGAGAGATTATGGTCCCACGGATCAAGATGGTCGCGCTCAACACCGAATTGCCGCGGGAAAAGTTCATCGAGAAGACGATGACCGAAGGCTTCACGCGGCTCCCGGTCTATCAGGACACACTCGATAACGTGATCGGCGTTATTTATTCGAAGGACGTGCTTTCGCTCATCGAACATCCGGAACTGATTATTCTCTACGATATTATTCGTCCGGTTCCCTTTATTCCCGAAACGAAATTGCTTGTGGAACTCTTACGCGAGTTCCAGCGCAACCGCTTGCACATGGCGATCGTCATCGACGAGTTCGGCGGAACAGCCGGCCTCATCACGCTCGAAGATATCCTGGAGGAGATTGTCGGCGAAATTCAGGACGAGTACGATATCGAGCAACACTCCATGGAAATTGGCGCGGACCGCAAGTCGATTAGTCTTTCGGCCGATCACTCTATTGCGGACGCAAATCTGGAACTCGAAAAAATCTTCCCGCACTTCCAAATTCCCGAGGACGAGGAGTACGAATCGGTGAGCGGCTATGTCAATAAATTATTCGGCCATATTCCCGAAGTAGGCGAAGCACGCGAAGTCGGAACCGTAAAGATTATTGTGACAGAAAAAGGGCCGATGAACGTCTCCGAAGTGCGCTTCGAGAAAACGAAATAGTCTTCGGACGCGCGTATTCTTCGCGTGGTGTGGCGCCGTCCTCGGCGCATTAGGCTCTTGCAACAGCTGGTTAAAATCGTTCCGCGCGTCTCCGCTTCTTTTCGCCCGCTATTTTCTTCGACTCCAATCGAGATTCCTTCGCTGCTTTCGAGGGTTTGGTTTTCTTCCGCTTTTTAGGACGCATCAGTGCATCGCGTAGCGTTGCCGCTAATTTTTCCATCGCCGCCGTTTTGTTCCGAAGCTGGCTGCGATATTCCTGTGCGGTAATACGGAGCTTGCCTTCGGAGTCGAGTTTCGTTCCAAGCCGTGTCATCAGCCATGCGCGATCCGGTGCCGAAAACGAAGGCGAATGTGCAATGTCGAATTCGAGTTCTGCCTGCGTGGACGTTTTGTTTACATGCTGACCGCCGGGACCGCTCGAACGCGTGAACGAAATATCGATTTCCGCAACCGGAATCGAAATGCTGTTCGAAATGCGGAGGAATTTTTCTTCGTCCATAACATTCCACCTATTGAGCAGTGGTTCTATTCAATGAAAAAAGAATATTCGAACGTAGGCTGCGAAAATCAGGAAGAGAATGACGGCATGAACTCCGACCCGCATCAGTGCGCCGCCGCCCGAATCGAGCTTCGAGATCATTTTCAGCATTCCTTTAATCACTGGCTCGATCACGCGCAGCGCAAACGCAAACACACCGACGACCCCCACCATCAAGAGCAGCGCCTTTGTGTATGGCGAAAGTTCCAAATGCGTGATCGCATCGTTCATCATCCCTTCGGCAAGGCCGAGCAGGAGTCCTGTTTCAAGCAGGACCAATGCGCGGCGCGAGGGAACCGCTTTCAGCGCGGCAGACGATGCGGCCGATTTCTTTGCCATGATAAAAATGAGGTGCTAAATAGGGCGACGAGCAAAAGAAAAGGGACCAAGCGATCCACATCACCCGCGTACACTGCTGAGAGCTGCTTCCTTCCGGATCTGACTCGGTTGGGCGTGTCCGCGCCGTGTGGGACTCGGTCCCAAACTTCTAAAAACTGTCCGCACGTAACGGAATGGATGTAATCGTAGTTCCAATGCACTTTTCTTTTTCAGAATGGGTTTTATGAGAATATGCAACCGCTCCTTATATCGTTCCTTGTGCTTTTGGCTTTCTGGCTCACCGGCTGTAATGCTGGAGATAGCAATTCTCCACGGAGCGCTCGAGAAATTATGCCACTTGCACTGGGTAATATGTGGATCGGAAGAGTTACTAACTTCAATGCTGAAGGAATCCAGGATTCAGCTTGGGCCGATACACTTATGGTAACCAACGCGACCGTTGTGCATGGCGAGTTGTGGTTTTATATGAATACATTCTGGCTGACCAATGATACTGCGCATGCATGGTTCACAAATCGAGCAGATGGACTCTATAGGTGCGACAATGGGAATTTTTCACAAGCTTATCGGTCCGAGAAATATCCTGCTCAGTCTGGAGACAACGTTGTGACCCTCGATAGTACAATCGATTCTGATGGTAATGGAGTTTATAACGGAATTGTCGTCGATTCCACAGGAGTCATGGTGACAGTTCCAGCCGGGACATATTCCTGCTATGTTTATTCGGGACGTTCTTATTCTCGAGATTTCGATGATTTGCTTTCTGTTCTGGAACCAAGTAATTATTATTCGCCTGGAACTGGAATTATTGAATCCGGCTATAGCAATCTCGATGGAACTCCGGCAGGCGTTGCCGGTAATCGAATGTGGCAATTGGTGAAAGCGATTTTGCATTAATTATTTCGGCTCGAATCGCAGCGCCACCGAATTCATGCAGTAGCGCAACCCCGTGGGCGGAGGGCCGTCGTCGAAAACGTGACCGAGATGTCCCCCGCAGCGCGCGCAGACAATCTCCGTGCGCGCCATGCCAAACGCATTATCCGATTTTTGAAT
>DASYAJ010000070.1:0-7830 GCA_036501405.1 Kapaibacterium sp. (SeqCode) | reverse complement strand
AAGGTACAGTGATGGGCACCTATAAGCAGAATAAAAGATTAAAAAGATTTCAGGAGGTAATGTATAAAAACGTGAAATTTTCTATTTCTTTCTGAAAGAATGGAAACATGAATTTTTTATTAATGAACTTGATAAAAATCGCTGTTTTGAATGCGTTCATGAAGGGAATAGCTACATACACACAAATATTGGCTTTTTCAAAAAAAAAGCAATTGCCGTAATATGAAAAGAATTACTTTTCAGTACCAAATTACAAATGGCGTTGCCTCGGCTTGGGCTGCTGGCGCTGCTCTCTTTACTTGCTGGTCTCTTTCCATAACGATCGATTTTTATGGGCGATCGTTTTGCCAACCCATATTCACTTGTTTTTCACGACCCAGACCTGGCCGGCGCGGACCGATTCCGCTTGCAGTGTATCCTCCCCGATTGGGTGCGGCATGACATGGCGATCCTTTGGCCGAAGGAGTACGGGAGGATCGATCTCCCTGAGTTCGGTATCGGCCTTTCCGTTGGTGCTGGAAATAAGTTGATAGCGGATTTTTTCGACCGTATCGTCGCCGAAATTTTCGTAAAAGACGGTCAGGAAGGGCTTATTATCAATGATTTCCCGTTCGGCGGTCACATAAACACCAGGAGATTTGACCCATTTGTAGTCGGCGGGATTTTCTTTACAGCCGGCCATAACGACGACCATGAGCGCCGCTCCGATGACCGAGGCAAGAAAAGCGATGAATAGAAAACCAGTCACTAATTTCATGAGGAATCAAAGAAATCAAGAAAGAAGCCAATATACGAAATTTTTTGGCAAAATGCAATTCATTTATAGAAGCTTCGGAAAATCGTGCCTCGGGTGAATGAAAAAAATTTCGCAAAATGGAATCATTTAGGTGAAACAAAGCTTTATGCGAGCCGTCTTTTACCGCCATTATTGCCTAAAGGACTTTATTTTTTTCAACCCATTGTTTTTTATCCAAAATCGAACTAAAAAAATGACAAAACTCGCTCAGGGCGTTGCGATCGTTGCAGTGGCGGCGTTCTCGCTTTTCTCTCAATCGGCCATGGCTCAGAAGGACCAGCATATCGCCGTCGTTGACGTAAACACGGTTGTTGCGGCGTTGCCAGAATACCAGACGGCCAATCAAAAGGTCACCGCCTTGCAGACGGTGTATCAGGATTCGCTGAAAGGGATGCAGTCTCGGTTTCAGAACACGCAGGAAACCTACTCGAAACTGGGCGAGACCGCCTCAGCCGATATGAAGAAAAAAGAGCAGGACGACCTGACCGCACAGGACCAGTCGATCCGCGCTTTCTACGACCAGAAGTTCGGCCAGCAAGGGGAAATTTCCCAGATGCAGGCAAGTCTCCTCAAGCCGATCACCGATAAGATTAAAACCGCGCTCGAAGGCTTCGCTAAAAAGGAGCACTATTCAATGATCGTTCCGAGCTCGTCGGTGATCTACAGCGAACCCTCGATGGACCAGACGACAAAGTTCCAGGACTATTTGAAAACTGCTCAGTAAGCTGGTTTTCTTACCGCGCTTCCTTCCTGGAAGCATCAAGGAAATTGCGCGCGGCTGCTTTCACAGAAAGCAGTCGCGTTTCGATTTTTCCTGGTCGTGAAACGACGTCGTTTAGCGACGTCCTGAAACGGAAACGATCGTTCGGAGTATGATCAGCTATGGGGGTATTATCGCTATGATGAATGGCTTTTTCCGATTTTCTCGAATTTCCGTGATGATGCTGAGCGCGGCTGCACTTAGCGTCATTTTTCTGGCTTCACCCGTTCATGCCCAGCAGACGCGTGTTGCCTATATCGATGCCCAAAAGCTTCTGGCAAAAATGCCGGAAGTCAAGGACGCAAATGCCCGATTCGATCAATTGAAATCGAGCTGGCAGCGGGAAGCCGCCGATATGCAAGCGGAGCTGGAGCGCAAACAGGCGGAGTTCGATCGCCGAAAGCTCATCATGACCGACGCCGAACGCAACGCCGCCGAACTCGAACTCGCGAACCTGAAGAAAAAGCACACCGACTTTCTTCAGGCGAAGTTCAATCCCGATAACGGCGAGCTTTTTTCGCAGGAGGCAACCCTGATGAAGCCGGCCTACGATCGGTTGACTGCCGCAGTCCACGATGCTGCTAGCGATGGGAACTACGATTATGTTTTCGATCGCAGCTCCAAAGATGTAGTCATGCTCTTTGTGAATTCCAAGTTCGACCTGACACTTCCGGTCGCAAAGCGGCTCGGAATCGAATCCGAGATCATTAGCACACCGCTTGTTTCGGCGAAACCTGGCGCGCCCGGTCAGCCCGGCACTCCGGGAGCGGGGACAACCCCCGGCGTACTACCTGGCACGATACCCGGCGTTGCTCCTGGTACCTCGACTCCGGGAATGAATACGCAAACCGGAGCCAATAATGGTATTCCGAATACGTCGTTTCCGAATTCCACCACAACGCCAAACACGAATACCCTTCAGAATCCGCCGAATCTGAATAGCGGCAGCTTCAATCCGGGCCAACAACCTCCGCCCCCGCAGAACCCCAAAACCGGACACTGAGCCCCGCCGAAGAATTACTTTTCTTTTTCGCCATTGTTTTCGGAACGGCAGAGCTGGAATAGGCATTGCTATCTGGAATGACGCTCAACGCGTATGACAAGTGAAGCATCATCTCAACAACAAGCCGTTTCGAAGGCTGCGGACACTTCCTCTTCCAAGAAGCGTTCCGGCGGCCTTGCATTATTAGGCGGACTCTGGCTTTTTTCCGTTCGGTTCGTGCGAACGCTCGCAAGGCCACCGTATGAATTCAAGGAAATCGTACGGCAAATTTATGCGTCCGGTTTTCGCTCGATTTCCCTCGTCACCGTTGTAGGGGTGGTCATTGGCGCCGTGCTGACAATGCAAAGCCGTCCGACGATGATCGAGTTCGGCGCGGAAGCCTTCATCCCGGCAATGGTCGCCATTGGAGTCATGCGCGAGCTTTCGCCCGTTATTATCTCGATTATTCTTGCGGGCCGCATTGCTGCGGGCATCGGCGCGGAGCTTGGCTCGATGCGGGCCAGTGAGCAGATCGATGCGATGGATGTCGCTGCACTCGATCCGTTCAAGTTGCTGGTATTCACTCGCGTCGTCGCATGCATGATTGTCCTTCCAGCCCTGACCATTTACGCCGATTTCCTAGCACTCGGCGGATCGTGGGTCGTGGAAAAAATCGAGGCCGGAATGACGGTCAATCACTTTATCACCAGCGTCGTCCGCAGCATTGCCTTTAGCGATTATTTACCGGGCGTGGCAAAAACGATCTTCTTTGGTTTTATCATTGGAATTGTCGGTTGCTATGAGGGATATAATTCCACCGGCGGCACCGAAGGCGTCGGAAAATCGGCGACCGATGCGGTCGTCACCAGTTCACTCCTCATCATTGTGCTCGACGTCGTATTCGTAAAAATCACCTTAATGCTATGGCCAAGTTAAGAGCAGAAAAAACGGTCAAGCAATCGTTCCGATCGAAACACGGGATCGCATCGGCTCTAAAAGAAGGGATGCCGCTGTTGCGCGTGGACCGCGTGGCCGTCGCCTTCGACCATCCGGTGCTGGTGGACGTTTCGATCGATGTCCACGCCGGAGAAACGCTGGCAGTTCTTGGTAAAAGCGGAACGGGCAAAAGTGTCTTGCTGAAACTGATCGTTGGCCTTTTGCAACCGGACTCCGGAAAGATTTTTTATCACGATAAAGACATCACCCGCTTGAACGAAGCGGACCTGATGGCGCTGCGATCGGACATCGGTTTTGTTTTTCAAGGCGCGGCGCTCTTCGATTCGATGACCGTCGGACAAAACCTCGATCTCTTTTTGGTACGCCATACAGATCTGTCGCCACGGGAACGCGAAGAAAAAATTCTTCACACGCTCGAAATGGTGGGGCTGGAATCGTCGATCGATAAAATGCCATCGGAACTTTCCGGCGGGATGAAAAAGCGGGCTGGCCTGGCGCGCTCGATTGTCATCGAGCCTGAACTTATTCTTTACGATGAACCGACGACCGGGCTGGACCCGCTCACGGCCGCCACGATTGCCGAACAAATCGTCACGCTCCAACAACACTTGAACGTGACCTCGATTGTCGTCACGCACGATTTGCCGACGGCCTTCACCGTTGCCGACCGTGCGATTGTGATGAATGAAGGGCATGTGTTGTTCAATGGGCAACTCGAAGAATTAGCTGCCGCCGAGGACCCATTCCTTCGCGAATATCTTGGGGCCTCGAAGCTCGATCGGGAGCGCCGCGAAAAAATCCTGCACGTTTTGCCACCACGTTTGAATCCGGTTCCGTCCGCATAACTTTTTATCTCACCATGAAGCGTAAAAGCGTTCCATTGTTTCGAATCGGCATGTTCGTCTTGGCGGCCTTTGTGTTGCTCATCGTTTTTATTTTTTATATCGGCAGCAAGGAAAAGCTGTTTTCGAGCACATCGCAAATTGTTGCACGGTTTCAGACAGTCAGTAACTTGCAGCGAGGCGCCGAAATCGATATGGCCGGCATCAATGTTGGAAGTGTCGAAGATATTCGGCTGCCACAAAACACGCGCGATTCGGTGACAGTCACCATGAAAGTCCTGACCGATGCGTTGAAGCTCATTCATACCGATTCGAAAGCCGTTATTACCACACAGGGTCTCATCGGCGATAAGGTCATCAGCATCACAATGGGCAGCGATTCGACAATGGCCGTTGCGCCTGGTGGCCTGATTCATGGGCAAGCCCCAACCGATTTTACAAAAATTTACGATACGCTTTCCGCTACCGTATCTCAGCTCGATTCGGTCGCTATTCAAGCCACGAACCTTGTCCGAGGGATTGCCAGCGGCAGTGGAACGATCGGACGGCTGATGACCGATAGCACGCTCTATCTAAATATGAACCGCATGGTTGTCAATGCGCAATATATGTTGGATACGGCAGCGCGTTCGGTCAATGCGATTACGGGCAGCGTGCAAAATCTTTCCGGGCAAATCAATGACATCGCCGGACGAATCGATCGTGGCGAAGGATCGCTTGGTAAACTCCTGAAACGAAACGATATTTACGATAGTGTGCAAAAAGCCGCCGGTAATATTGTCATATCGAGTACACTCCTGAACGACGGGCTGGCTAAAATTTCACTCGGCGCTGGACGATTTGCCGAAGTGATGGAAGGACTGAAGCATAATTTCCTGGTCAAAGGATATTTCGAAGACCGGGGATACTGGGATGCGGCCGATTTTGAAACGGTCATCGATCGCAAAATCGATTCTCTGAACCATTTGCGAACGATCATCGAACAGGAACATGCCGTCGGCACGGCGCATTGATTGCAATCGCGTTCTCACAGGGCGCGCTTTTTTCTCCAAACCAGGTTGCCGATAAACACAAACGCAGTTTGATGCGATGTTCAAAAGTCTCCGAACGAAAATTCTTGCGGGATTCGTCATCGTCCTTGTGGCGATGGGCGGCATCGCGTTGTGGGCTGTTCTGAAACTTTCGAATATTCAGGATACGACGTCGGACCTTTTGGGCGAGCGGTTCGAAGTGCTGCATTCCATCAACATGCTCGACACTTCTGCGACGCATCTTCGCGCGGCGGCTACGCGGGTATTGCTCATGCCTTCGGACACCTCTGCAAACCGCGCTTATGCGGCGGCGGAAACTTCAGCAAGCGGCGTCCTGGCCCGCGTTTCGAAAAATTCGAATCCGCTTTCGGCCAATCCGGAACTCTATCGATCGCTCTATCAGATCGCACACCTCTCGACGCTTATTCGCGATGAACTGCACTATCAATTTCTTTCTGCGGAATTTTCACAATTACCGTCGCAGGGTGTCCTCATGGGAAATGCCGACCAAAACGCGCAGATCTCCCAACGCGTCCGGAACCAAATTTTCGTCAGTGAGATCGACCCCCTTTTCGATAGCCTGAAGGCGCGGATCAATAGCGTGCAGGAAGATTATCTGAACTCGCTCGGAACGCTTTCGCGTGTCTCGACCGACGAAGCGCACCGTGTCCGTGTCGAGGAAGCGATTTACGGCACCGTGCTCTTCGCGCTCTGTATTTTTCTTTCGCTGAGGATTTCGAATGTGATTGTAAAACCCATTCGGGAACTTACCGTAAAAACGCAGCAAATTGGCGCGGGCGAACTCACGCAGCTTATCGTTCCACGCACGCGGGACGAAGTCGGTAAACTCGGTGAGCAATTCAATACGATGGCCGCGAAGCTAGCCGAATTCGAGGAGATGAACCTGAAAAAAATCCTCGAAGAAAAAGCGATTTCGGAATCGATCGTCCAGTCGATGAACGATGCACTGATGCTCATCGACCGTTTCGGGACGGTCCTTTCGGTGAACCGCTCGGCGCAGGAACTCTTCGAACTGACCAATGTCGAAGGCCGCAACTGCCTGGAAGTCGTGCATGGTAAGGCGCCGCTCGAATCGCTCTGTATCGCGGCGCTCAAATCGAACTGGCCTGAAAAAAACCGGATCGAAGAAGTGGAATACGAGCGTCGCGGCGAACGGCTGTATCTTTTGCGCGATATTATTCCCATTCGTTCCGGCGAGCTTCCTGGCGCGGTCGCGTATTTGCTGGTCGTTCGCGATGTTTCTCGCGCCCATGAGCTGGACCGGATGCGCAGCGATTTCGTCGGAATGGTCTCGCATGAACTTCGCACGCCGCTGACGGCCATTCGGATGAGTGTCGATCTGCTCGGCGAACCGACGCTTGGCTCGCTCTCGGAAGTACAGCTCCAATTTGTGCAGGCCATTCGCGAAGAAAGTGAACGGCTGCTCCGAATTGTCAACGATTTGATGGACCTTTCGAAGATTGAATCGGGCAAATTTGAAGTAAAGCGTGCCAATGTCGAAATCGCGTCCTTTTTCGATCACCTTCTGCTCGGCTTCACAGCGCCCTTGCAGGAGACGGGCATTGAACTCGTTCGTGAGATCGATCCAGAACTCCAAAGGGTCCAGGCGGATGCCGACCGCCTGAAGCAGGTCCTTGTGAACCTGATCTCGAACGCCATGCGCTACACGCCTCGCGGGGGACGAATTACAATCGGCGCATCTTATGCGAACGACGAACCGGGTTTTGCGCGTTTCTTTGTTCGGGATACCGGTGCCGGTATTCCAGCAGAGTTCATTCCACGGATTTTTCAGCGGTTTGCGATCCGCAGTAAGGACGCAAAGGCCGGCACCGGCTTGGGCCTGGCAATTGCTAAGGAAATTGTTCAGGCACACGGCGGGACAATTGAAGTCCAAAGCACCCTCGGAAAAGGAACGGAATTTTCCTTTACTATTCCGATGGCGCAACCAATGGATGGCAAGCCTGCTCCGCAATTGCAAGACGACATTATTTGACTTTTCTTTCATGGCAATCATTCCCAATCGTCAAGCCGCGAGGGCCGTTTCGGTCCCGCGCAGTGCTCGCAGTGTTTCGATGGCATCGAACGCCGCCCCTGTAGCTCCAACCCGGCCAAAGACTGCCGTTGCCAATAATGGATTAGGCAACCGCCAGCAGCACAAGCAGCGCGTCCTTGTTGTGGACGATGAGAAGAACATCCGCATGACCATCCAGCACTCGCTGCTCGCGGCCGATTATGAGGTCGAAACGGCGTCGGACGGCGCGGAAGGACTCGATAAGTTCCGCAACAGCACCTACGATCTTGTCCTCATGGACTTGCGGATGCCGCAAATGAATGGGATCGAAATGCTGCGCGAAATCCGCGAGCACGACAAGCACACCGCCGCGATCGTCATTACGGCTTATCTCACGATCGATACGCTCATCGAAGCCTTTTCGCTCGGG
>DASYAJ010000069.1:0-4123 GCA_036501405.1 Kapaibacterium sp. (SeqCode) | reverse complement strand
CGAGAAATTTGGCGAAGCACATTTCACTGTGCAGAATGAAATGAAATGGCTTGCCGACATTTTAACACGCGAAGGAAAGTTCTTAGAAGCAGAACCATTGCACCGCGCCGTCATAAAAAGTGTCGAAGGTACTCTTGGTTCGGATTCTCTCGATCTCGCATACTACTTAAATGAATTTGGTGTTTTTTTCCAGCGCAAGGGTTTCCATCGAGAGATAATCCATAACCGCACTTCTCTTAGTACGGATAATAGTGATTATATCGAAGCGGAAGAAATCTTCGAACGAGCTGTGACTATCATTGAAAAGAGACTTGGAAAAAACCATAAAGATTTACCAAATTTACTGAGTAATTTTGCTTCTCTCTATTCGCAGCAAGGAAATTGGGAAAAAGCGAAGGCCTTGTTATTAAAAGGACTTTCGATAGTTGAAATAGCATTCGGAGCGCGGCATGCGAATGTTGCATTAAGTCTTAGCAATTATGGAACAGTTCTTTTTCGCGCCCAGGAATATAAAGAAGCGGAGAGTACATATCGCCGTGCTGCACAAATCTATTCTGAAACGTTAGGAGATAATCATCTCGAAACAGCTACAGCATATAATAATCTCGCGAACACGCTTCGAAGGCAAGGCAACTATGACGAGGCTCAGGAGTACTATGAAAAGACGCTTCAAATTCGCCTTAAGACGCTTGGACCGATGCACATAGATAGTTCCCGCACGTTAGAAGGTTTAGCGCGTTTTATGAGAATTAAGAATGATCTGGGCAAATCACTTGATTACTTTCAAAGGTCATACGAAGCGAAAAGACATTCTCTTGGATCCGAAGACAAAAATACACTCTACATCGCATTCGCAATTGTTGAAGTGTTATTCGAATTATCGAAACTAAAGGAAGCGCGCGAATTTTTTCTTTGCAAAATCCAACCCACGTCATCTGAGACGATAATTGCAACAAGAGCAGAAATGCTTGCTCGACTCGGAGAGGACCGAGCTATACCTGAAGAAATTTCTCAAGCAATCGTGGCCTTGTCCTAAGGAAAAATTTCAAACATCACTGTTATTTTTATATTATATTTGTAAAGTTAAGTTCGTAAAATCTTTGAAAAGTTTGCCATTTTCAAAGGTTATTTTTATCAATCACTCGCTCGGTTCATGGCAAAGTGGGCTGGGCTTACTTTGCATTAGCTTATGAACACACTTAAAAATCGGATAGCTTTCGCTATCGCATTCGGTCTCCTTTCAGGAACGGGAATTTTACTCTCGTCCTGCAGCACTCAACCAACAGCAACGGGGGGGGGGGTAACCTTCCAATAAATACCGAGACATGGAACAGCATCTCATGGTCCAGTCTGGGGAATGCGATATTGTCGCTCAATATCGATGGAACTCTTAACGTCACGGGTATGAACACGCTGACAGATGGCGTCAGCTGCGACGTTTCCTCAAAAACGTTATGGGACGCCGTTTACGACATCTCATGGCCGGAAATCGGTAGCGATAATATTCACTTCAATGCAGTCCATAGTAGCCTGAGCGGGGCCGTGACCGTAAGCACATTGAGCCTCACAAGCACCGATTCCAACTCCTTCTCCATCAAACCTGTCTTCACCAACCAAACGGATACGCAGTACACGCTAAGTATCTATAATGGTCCGACACTCGTTGCCAACCAATCTGCGATTGGTCCAAGCGCGAATGCGATCCTCATTCGGAGTACACCATACACGCGAACGCTCGGGAAATCGTTTACGCCGCAATCGCTGGTGATGACAGGCACTGATAATCAAACCACCTTCCTGATCAATCCTGGCCCTGGTACCTGTTCCAGGCAAATGATAATTGGAACCGGGACGGACAGTATAACCGCTCCCAACGGCATTACCTATGCTGGAACGAGGGTCCAACTAACGGAGACCATTTCAACGGGAGTTTCCTCGTTCGATCATCTTCAAGTTCTTGGCAACTCCCGCACGATGAAAGTCGATACGGTCGCTGTGAACTAATTCTTCAGGTTGGCGAGACCATCGGTTTTGGCCGGTGGTCTCCTCTCTCCGATCCCGGAACATTCGTCCTCATTTCCCGTTTGTGTTCAAAATTGTTTATCTCTATTAAATCTTAAGCGGATATGTGCGGAATTATTGGTTATATCGGCAGTCGGGAAGCAACGCCGATTCTTCTTTCGGGGCTGAAACGGCTCGAGTATCGCGGATATGACTCTGCCGGACTCGCGTTGATTGAACATTCCATTCCCAGCTCTGTCAATGGAAACGGACGAGTACCCCATGTTTCGCTCATCGTTGAAAAGTGCAAAGGAAAGGTTTCCAATCTCGAAACGATTGCTGCAAACAATCCCCATCATTCAACGATCGGCATTGGCCACACACGCTGGGCAACACACGGTGCGCCGAGCGACGTCAATAGTCATCCGCAGACCGATCAGTCCGGCAGGATTGCCATTATTCACAATGGCATTATTGAGAACTATTCTCATATCAAGGACCGCTTGCTGGCACGCGGACATACGTTCCAAAGCGAGACAGACACCGAAGTCCTCGCCCATCTCATTGGGGAATTCTATGAGAAGGAACGAAATCTTACCGAAGCGGTGCGTCTTGCTCTCAATGAAGTCGTTGGAGCTTATGGGATTGCCGTCGTTGCACAAGATTCACCGGAAGAAATAGTCTGCGCTCGCAAAGGATCTCCGCTCGTCCTTGGCGTTGGGAATGATAATGAGAACTTTATCGCGAGCGATGCCGCTGCGATCATTGCACACACACGGCAGGTCATCTATCTTGCCGACAATGAAATGGCGACGGTCACTCGCTCCGGAATTAAAACAAGGACCATTTCCAATATCGAGATTACCAAGCCCATCGAAGTCATCGAGATGGAACTGGAAGCAATCGAAAAAGGCGGCTTCGATCATTTCATGCTGAAGGAAATTCACGAACAGCCCAAGACCATCACCGATGCCTTGCGTGGTCGTGTAATCGAGGAAGAAGGCAATGTCGTGCTTGGCGGGCTGCAAAATCATCTTCGCGATCTGCGCCGTGCAAAACGCCTCATCATTACAGCGTGCGGCACAAGCTTTCATGCTGGGCTTATCGGCAAATACATGATCGAACAATACGTTCGGATTCCGGTCGATATTGAATATGCCAGTGAGTTTCGTTATCGAAACCCAATCATTGAAGATGACGATGTGATGTTCGGCATTAGTCAGTCCGGCGAAACAGCCGATACACTCGCAGCAATGCGGGAAGGAAAAAGAAAAGGGGCGCTTGCGCTGGGAATCGTTAACGTTGTCGGTTCGACCATTGCTCGCGAATCCGACGGCGGCGTTTATATTCACGCCGGACCGGAAATTGGAGTTGCATCGACAAAAGCATTTACGTCTCAACTCACGGTGCTCTCGTTGCTCACGATTATGCTGGGCCGTATGCGGCATCTTTCGGTTGTCGACGGACGCACCATGATTCGGGAACTTCTTCTAATTCCCGACAAGGTCCAGGAAACAATCGACAAGACTGAAGAGCAGATCAAATCGCTTGCGGAAATCTTCAAGGATGCCGCGAATTTCCTTTACCTCGGCCGCGGTTATAATTATCCGGTTGCACTCGAAGGCGCCCTCAAGCTGAAGGAAATTTCGTACATCCATGCGGAAGGTTATCCTGCCGCCGAAATGAAGCACGGACCGATTGCATTAATCGATGAAAATATGCCGGTTGTTGTCGTCGCACCGCATGACGATATCTATGAGAAAGTAATTTCGAATATTCAGGAAGTGCGCGCGCGAAAAGGCCATGTCATTGCGATCGCAACGGAAGGCGATGAATCGATCGCCACGCTTGCCGAACAAGTGATTTATATTCCCAAAACGCTTCCGCTCTTCACACCGATTCTTTCCGTTATTCCATTACAATTATTGAGTTATTACATTGCAACAGCGCGTGGCTGCAATGTCGATCAACCGCGCAATCTTGCAAAATCGGTGACGGTGGAATGAGCGAGATTATTATCCGGAAGTTTCGATCAAGGCAAAGAACTTAAGGATAGGTAGGATTAATCCTATATTTTAAAGCCAGATATCCTACGAAAGAAAAGGACTTATTCCTATTGCAT